>JAUWTY010000159.1 GCA_030614485.1 Methanosarcinales archaeon
CGACATCCAGAGTCATTGACGATATCGCCAGCCTAGACCTGCAAACTGCACCCCTAATCCCGCCCTCCATCCAACCTCGCCATCTACTACCGCCCCTCAAAAACGATAATTTCATCACCCAGGCACCAAATATAAAACATCAATGCCACAAAGAAAATTCCAGGTAGGCGTCATCGGGGCAGGCTCATGCACCCCTGAAGAAGCAGACGCGGCCTACCGGATAGGGTGCGAGATTGCCAGGCGCGGGGCAGTGCTGGTATGCGGAGCCCTGGGCGGTGTCATGGAAGCTGCCTGCCAGGGTGCCAGGGATGGGGGCGGTACCACTGTGGGGCTGCTGCCTACTGACCAAAAAGAAGATGCCAATCCATACGTAGACATAGCAATAGTAACCGACATGGGTCATGCCCGGAATGCCATTGTGGCTGGCTCCTCAGACGTAATTATTGCCGTAGGCGGGGAATATGGCACTTTATCCGAGATAGCCCTGGGTTTGACAATGGGAAAAAAAGTAATATCCCTACAAGGTGGCTGGGAGATACCAGGAGTGATTATCGCACAGGATTCCGAAACCGCTGTGGATATGGCCTTCAAGCTTCTTCTTCAATGACTGACAGGACCCATTCATTCAAAGGATAGCAGGATTCAGGATAACACTCAAGGTTACAACCCGTACAGGGACTGAATATGCCATTTGCAATCAATTTTAAGTGCCTATCACTAGGACCTATGAATCCGATTGGAAACAACCTGTAGGTTTTTCTGCCATCGGCAAGCTCATCATCCCTGCGTATCAAGTGTTCCTTCATCAGTTTGTTGACAATTCTGGAACATTTCTTGCTGTCAATCTCCATTAATTTCCTGATTTCGCTCTGAAGTATTCCTTCCCTATGGGAATTAATAATTTCAAGCATTTCATTATATGCCATTGGAACCCCTAATTTTCCACCGGATTAATTATAATTATATTATTTCCCCTCAGTACCACTGACCCCAGCGATTTAGCTCTTTCACCGTCAACAATCTCTACTGTATTGGAAAGATGCATATTTAAATATTCATCTGCACTCATAAGAGTACCCTCCAGAATATGCTGACCCCCTTTCATCTCAACCTGTACATTCTGACCTATCATAGTTTGAACTTTTTTAGTTGGAAACAAAACCATTCCTCAAAGTATTTTGTAACTTCCATATGGTGAGATTAATACTTTAACATTGTGTATCCAGGTCGGTTCAAATTACAATGTCAATACCTGAAATTCCTGTACGGCGATTGGCAGTAAACTGTATGGAAGGCAGCAATTCTTCACCAAATTCCTTAACATGCGTTCTATATGAATCCATTGCCTCGCTTATATCCGGCATTTCAGGGTCTTTTGTATGCTCACTTGTAATTTGCTCCAACCGCTTTATGTGCGAGTGCACCCAATCATCAGGTACTTGTATCTGGTCGGTAACCAGCTCCATAGTTATTTCCTCGAACCCGGCTGCTTCCAGCCATCTGGAAATGTCATCAAAAGAGTGCAAATGGATAATTCCTAGACGAGTTAGTATCTCCAGTAGCATCATATGAGAGGATTGAGCCTTATTAGTTGGCTTAAGTGACCAGACCAATGAAGCCATCCTGCAGTTATCCTTCAGTAACCGAGCTGCTTCAGCCAGCATGGCAGGCACCTCTCGTGGAGGGATATTGTTCAGGGCATGGTAGGAGAATATAATGTCAAAAGAAGCCATTTTAAAGGGCAAGTGGGCATATTCGGACACAACCGGGGTAAGAGTACCAAATGAAGTTGCTGCCACGCCTCGGGCATATCCTGGGTGTGAAACGGCAGTAATTACCGTGGTTTCAACATTTCTTGCAATCTGGACTGGCGTAATATAATCAGGGCCGATGTTGAGCACATGCATGTCAGGGCCTAGTCCGGTTCGTGCCGTGAAAGAGTCACGGTCAAATGTAGCATATGGCATTTTCTAATAATATACAATTACTAATTTTTAAACTTGCGTAATGGTCTTTTTTAACATTAATCATGAAGATTATTTAGGAAACTTTAAGCTTGACTGATAGGAAGTAGCATTCCGACAAAACCCTTTTTGTACTGGTCAGAGAATGGTAATTTACGATGTGTGATATAAATCAGTATTCACACATTAATAAGTTTATCGTTTTGGAGGATGGGAATAAATGCATAAAGAAGAACTAATTCAACTACATACTCTGATGGCACAAATGAAGAAGTTTTTTGAAGGTAGCGATAATTCTGCTAGTTTTGATATTTATGAGAATTTAGGAATAAGTCCTGTACATGTACATCGTAGTAAAGCAGAACATAAACATGCTATTTTTGTACTTGGCAGTGAGATTGCAAATGTGATTTCAGAGGACGAATATTCTGGTATGGGCAGAACATCAATGCGCATGCACGAACTTGCAGCGAAGTCAGTTAATGATGGTGGACACTTAGGGTAATTTATATTTTTATTACAGGTGTTTTTTGTAATTATTGTTTTTATTATCTAAGTCATTTATTGTCTTATTTTTTTTTTTAAATACAGAGTGGATACTATAATCTATCTCGCATTTTTGTAAACCTTTGTTAGAAACTTATATACATCAATATAACCAATAAGTAGCTTTTAATTCAAAATTGGAATTGATGGTTAATGGATGATGAAAAACTAAAAACCACTGAATTGGTCTTAACAGCTGAGATTTATAACAACACAGGTGAACTTCAAGTAGATGACCTGCCTTCCGATATAAGGAAGCATTACTGGGACAATAAAGAGGGTACAGTAAAGCGTCCTATTAACATTAAGTCTAAAGACCTTACAGAACTGTATAATATCAAAAATCCGGTTGAAATAGCAAAATCCCTTCCATTTTTGGTATATGAAGAATTCGGCGCACAACTGAAACTCACGGTATTTGACCTTGGGGTAAAGTGGTTTGCTAAACAGGAACACGGGTCAGAGCACATCAAGCACAACCCTGTACTTGCACACTTTTTTGAAAATTCGGATTCACTCGATGTGAGTTATGAGGAGGCAAGTAAGAAAAATGAACCTAAGGAAGTCAGCCGCCAGTGGATTGATTCATTAATTTCAAAGATCAGTGGTGA
>JAUWTY010000156.1 GCA_030614485.1 Methanosarcinales archaeon
AAAGCTGGAGATTATTGCAGAAGGTGAAGAGGTAACACTACACAAGGACGAACATGATGCCCATAACAGAACAAAATTGATACTACTGGCAATTGAGGATTGTAAAGGTCCGGTGAACACAGTGATCTTCACAGGCAGGGATAAACACATAACTTTTGTACACAAACCCTCGATGCTGGATGTCATAAAGATCGAGATCATCGATCTCATCCCGCCCGAACCTCCCTGGTTGTCATTTGCCATCCAGCGTCTTGTGGATAGTGGCATCCTGGGTGAATTGAATATTGTCTTTGAAAGAACATTTATTGATATACGGCAGTTCAAAGGGGATAAAATAGTATTCCCCTGTACTGCATCTGAATTAAACGGCAAGTACCTTGACTCCGACGATGACATTGAAGACGGTTCGCTGTTGGTAGGTTGCGATATATCCAGGGAGATATTTGAACTCCGGTTCCCTGATCATACATACAAGCAAATTAATATGTGTCCGCTTAGGGCTGAATTAATCAAACCTTCAAAACCTTTTATTACACGATGCTGCCAGACAAGGAAGACCGGGCTTATCAACATCAACGGCCATGATGGTGTGGTAGTCCACTGGGGAGCATCAGAATATGATATTGTGGATGCCATACGACTGTTGGTAAACAGACTGGACGATGACTTCAATGAAAGTGGCAGTGATTGAAGGCGATGGTGTCGGGCATGAAGTAATCCCTCCTGCAGTAGATGTACTGAAGGCGGTGGGACTTGATTTTGAAATTGTGCCTGTGGAAGTGGGATTCGGCAAATGGGAGCGTACCGGCAGGGCAATGGATGAAAATGACCTGGATGTAATGCAGGATTGTGACTGCATCCTTTTTGGCGCCATCACCACACCTAATGACCCCAATTACCAGAGCGTATTGCTGCGCATCAGGCGTGAACTTGACCTCTATGCCAATGTCAGGCCGTTCCGGTCACTGAACATTCCCATAGATACGCCTTACGTGGCGAGGGAGCCTTTTGATTTCATCATTGTACGGGAGAATACTGAAGGACTGTATGGGGGCAAGGAGGAAATTGGCGAAGACATGGCCACGAGCATCCGCACCATAACCCGTAAAGGCAGTGAGCGTATCGCACGGACAGCATGTAAAATCGCAAAAGAGCGTAAGAACCGGTTTACTATAGTCCATAAGGCCAATGTGTTAAAATCATGCACTTTTTTCCGTGAAGTGTGTATTGACGTGGCACAGGAAGATGGTGTTCAGTATGATGAGGCATTGGTGGATGCCTTGGCCTATAATCTTATCCTTGCACCCCATAGGTATGATGTGCTTGTTGCTCCCAATCTGTTCGGTGACATCCTGAGCGACCTGTCAGCAGCGCTAGTTGGCAGTCTTGGTCTGTGTCCCAGCGCCAACATTGGAGAAAAGTATGCACTTTTTGAGCCCATACACGGTTCTGCGCCCGATATCGCAGGCAGGGGTATTGCCAATCCGCTGGCAGCCATTTTAAGTGCTAAAATGATGCTTGAATGGGCAGGGGAACATGAAAAAGCTGAACTGGTACAGCGTGCTGTTGACTATGTACTTGAAAAGGGTATTAAAACTATGGATTTGGGCGGTCATGCATCCACACAAGACGTTTCGGGTGCAATAGTGGGATATATTGCTAATTTACGAAAATAAAAAGTTGAGTTATGTGTTCATCAAATCCTTCAAGGTTGCAATGGGTAAAGAGAACACCTGAATACCATGCTCTACTTCATGGTTCAAGGTATCTGGTCCAAACCCATTGCAACTATTCTAATGAAAATAATAAAAAAATGGATTACTCATCCATTTCAATCTCAACCATGGAAGCTTCTTCCATGTGTCTTGTAAACATAGAAAGCCAGAGACCCTGTTTACCATAGAATACCTCACCACTATTGGGATAGGCGGTGTCGGTCATTTTCTCGTGCTCTATAGGTTCATCTGTCTGGATAGAATCTCCAAAACATAGGTTCACGTCTCCGTTTTTACCTATGCTGAAAGCAAGCTGCATCATGGATTCCATATCATACCGACCGATTATTTCTTTCGGAGCAGCTGCCATGCATCTAATTGTAGCGTTCATTATGATCACCCATTTATTGATATTTTTCTATACTTTCACAGTCTAGGTAGTAGTACACTGCCTTTGAAATGGCATCTTTGGTGGAAGATTCGCCCGTTTTTAATTTGAGTGCAATTATATCTTCTTCGGGTAGGACCGATTGTACGTGCACTATTTTCATATTATTCACCATTTTTTCCCTGTCCTGTCAATCTCATGCTCATCATTACCATAAGCATTATGATAATAATAATTATGATGCTTTCCGTATATATAGGTTTCGTTTCACACACTATACGAGTGAAAATAATTAATAAAAACTGGCTGTTGCTAACTAAAATGTAGAACCCCACACAAAAGAAACGTGTTGCCGGGATGATTACAAAATATCCAGGCCCATATCCAGCCATCGGGAGGAATGTATAAGCGACCCCATCGAGACCACATTCACTCCGACATCCACATATTCACTGATATTATCAGGATTGATACCACCCGAAGCTTCCAGTATTACTCCCTTACGGAGTTTTGCATCCTCAAGGGTCTGGATGCACTGGCTGATCTCATCAGGCAGCATGTTATCAAACATGATTATATCAGCGCCAGCTCTTACCGCAGCTAGCATTTCATCAACACCTGATACTTCAACCTCTATCTTCTTGGTAAAACTGGCTTCTGTCCTGGCGGCCTGAATAGCATTTTCAATGCCCATGATAGCGATGTGGTTATCTTTTATCATCACTGCATCTGACAGGTTGAACCTGTGGGTATCCCCACCGCCCAACCGGACCGCTTTTTTCTCGAACTTACGGAAACCGGGCGTGGTCTTTCGGGTACAAGCTACTCTTACACCGCCGGCATCGGCTACGCAGCGAGCGGTCACTGTGGCAATCCCGCTCATTCTACACAGGAAATTCAGGCTCAATCGTTCAGCCCTCAATACATCAGGGGCCATACCCCATATATCCGCAATCACATCTCCTGGATTTATGGCATCCCCATCATCAAAACCTGGCTCGAATTCCAGCCCGAAATAATCAATTACCTGTCTGCACTCTTCCAGTCCGGCCAGTACCCCCGCCTCTTTGGTGATTATCCTGGCATG
>JAUWTY010000157.1 GCA_030614485.1 Methanosarcinales archaeon
TCAAGAATGTTGAGATGCCATAAAAGCCCCTTGTAGTCAAAACCCGAAACTTCGCCGAGACTGGCATAGGATATAAGCCCGCCAAGTTCTATTGATAGCGCCTTGATCAGCCTGCTCAGGTTGAAATCCGTTGTTAAGCTCAGCATGTCCTTTATTTCCCGTAGAAAATAAGTGCTGTAAATATTCCTCAGAACCAGTCTCTTTTCTTCACCGGACTTTGAGATTGCAACCCTGGGATATCCGCCATAGACAATATACTCATCATAGATTGCGTTTAGCATTTCCATAAGCGGCTTGCTAAGCACAGGCAATTCGCAATTTTCATATAGATACGCTCGAATTGCATCTTTCCTGCTCAGGTATGTATCAAAAAGCTCCTCATTCTGGTATCTTAGAAACTCTTCAAAGGAAAGTGGATACAGGTTGAAGACAAAGATCCTGCCTACGAGATATTTTATGCCATGAATTGTAAGTCCGGGGGCGGAAGAGCCTGATACCAATATTTTTGTATCCGGGTAATGGTCATAAATGTACTTTAACTTCTGCCCCCCCTCCTTTGCATACTGGAATTCATCTATGAAGAGGTACCGATTATTCTTTACATAAAGATCTGCAAAGGTTTGTTCATCTTCAACGAACATCTCAAGTACCATCCTGTCATCAAAACTTATGAATACTGCATTTTCAAGAGTCTGGAAAATATGCTTGAGAAGAGTTGTTTTACCTGATTGTCTTGGCCCGAGAATTGCAATTATTTCAGGTTTATCAAGATTCTCTTTTATTAGGCTCTCCAGGTTTCTGGTTATATACACCACAATAACAACCCTGCTAAAATTTTATTAAATAACATATAAGCAGGGATAAAATATAAACATATGCACGGATGTACAATACAGATCAATATCTCCATTCATATGTTGAGAATGCCTATGCCCACCATCAGAGTCATCACCCACGGCAATTATGCAAAGCGGCAGCTGGACACCCTGCCGCCCACACAGAGTTCACTCTTAATTCAGTTAAGGACGTTTTTATCAGGTTCTAAACATCTAAAAATTTTAGCTGGGTTTTTTGTCCCACAGCCTCCCTTTTCAAAACTTTTTTAACATATTGGTGCACTTAAATTATATGGTTGACCATGAAAGAAGATATCTATGACGTTGATTTTCCCTGCAAACGCCTGAAAGTGATAATAGAACAGATTGTGCCCGGTATTGTTATGCGCTGGAAATCCCAGAAAATGGATAAGGAAGAGATTGATAAAAACCTGGGTAATAGGCGCAGGCGGGCATATGAGTTGCTTGAAAAATGCCCTTCAAACAACTTCAATCCAGAAGTAATTGAAGAAAAGTTCGAATGGGCGTACAAGGAATTGAAACTGGATTATCCTTTTTCTGAGCAGCCCTGAATCATTAATTAGAAATTAGAAACATTTATTTAACTTCTCCTCTTATCAAATGCGGTGATTTATTGGTAAGCGTTAAGCGCGCTCTTCTTAGTGTATCAGATAAGGCAGGAATTGTTGATTTAGCAAAAGCACTCACTGATATGGGTGTTGAGATAATCTCCACAGGCGGTACTGCCCGCACCCTGAGGAACGCAGGCATAACTGTGAAGGATGTTTCTGACATAACTGATTTTCCGGAAATGATGGACGGCAGGGTCAAGACACTGCATCCAAAAATACATGGCGGCCTGCTATGTCTACGTGATAACAGTGAGCATCTGGCACAGGCCCAACAACATGATATCCAATTGTTCGACCTGGTAGCGGTCAACCTGTATCCTTTCAGGGAAACAGTGGCGAAAAAAGATGTGACCCTTGAAGATGCCATTGAGAATATCGATATTGGTGGCCCCACCATGGTACGTGCATCGGCCAAGAACTACAAGCATGTAGCGATTGTCACGGACCCTGCTGACTACCAGACTATTATAACTGAACTTCAATCTAACGGCAAGGTGTCAGCTCCTACCAGGGAAAAACTGGCAGTCAAAGCCTTCAGGCACACCGCAGATTATGATTCGGCAATAGATACTTATCTCAGCAAGCAGCTCGCTGATGAAGATGTGTTGAGGCTCAAATTTGTTTCAGGCAAAACGCTGCGATACGGGGAGAACTGGCACCAGTGGGCTAAATTTTATTCACAACCAGATGTAGAGGGGGCATCCCTTTCAAAGGCTGTGCAACATCACGGCAAGGAGATGTCATATAACAATTATGTAGATGCCGATAATGCCATGCAGACCATAATGGAACTGCAGGGTGTCCCTGCGGCCTGTGTGGTCAAACACAACAACCCCTGCGGGCTGGCTACCGGGAACACGCTTTATAGTGCGCTCTCTGCGGCATGGGACGGCGACCCCATTTCAGCATTCGGCAGTATCATATGTTTCAACAGGACCGTAGACCTTGACACTGCCATGTTCATGAAGGGAAAATTCGTCGAACTCATACTGACGCCCGGATTTGAACCGGAAGCACTGGAATTCTTAAAAGAAAAAAGCAAGGATATCCGCCTCCTGGAGTTACCTCAGATGGACGAAGGCATCAAGGTGGATAGCAGGTTCACCCATATCATGGGCGGAATGCTGCAGCAATCCAGAGACATTGGTGTGTTCGAGAAATGGGATGTGGTCAGTGAACATGAGTTCCCTGACTCCAAACGCGGCCTGGCAGAGTTCTCAATGGTAGCCTGCAAGCGTACTAAATCCAACTCAGTAATCATTGCCTGGGAATACTCAAAGGGCCGGTACATGGTGCTGGGTATGGGCGCAGGACAACCCAACCGCGTGGATTCCATACGCAAACTGGCAATCACCAAAGCCAGGGAGAATCTTGAATTGATATATGAAAAAGAAACCCCAGGAGTCCCATTTGACGATTACGTAAAGGATGTTATGTCTGAATGTGTACTCTCATCAGATGCTTTTTTCCCCTTTGATGACAGCATCATCCATTCAGCAGAGCACAACCTCCGGTATATTGTATCACCAGGCGGAAGTATAAGGGATGAAGAGGTCATTGCTACTGCGAACAGGCTCGGAGTATCGCTGGTGTTCACAGGGATGCGCCATTTCAATCATTAAAAGTGAGTGACTAATATGAAAGAAGATAACGGATTTAATAACTATTACATTGCATTGATACTGCTGGCAGCAGTCCTTGTTG
>JAUWTY010000057.1 GCA_030614485.1 Methanosarcinales archaeon
CTGGGGTCTGTCAGTTCACTGCGCAGGGCCTTGATATCCTGATCGGTCAGCTTATCAGTTGACAGGTCATAATCCACAATATCACTGGGCTGCACGCCAATGAACTTGGCCGCGGGTGTTGCCATGAATTCGGACATGTGCGCGCTTTTTATGGCACCATAAGCCACACTGGCAAATATCCGGTAACTCCAGGGGTCGCCATCAGTAAACACTACCACAGGAATGTTCAGCTCTTCATTGAGCCGCTTTAACATGCGCCGGGTACTCCTGGCGGGCTGGCCCTTAAGGTGTACCTGGATAGCATTAAATTCTTCATCAAAACCGTTCTCGATAAGCCTGGCATGCATACCGCCGGTCTCAATAGCTATAATAAATTTTGCATCGTGGTCAAGGAACTCCACGTTCTCAACATTGAAAGGTATCTGGTAGCCGCCTTCGCCCACATCGTCACGACAGTGGATTATCCGCTCGCCCCGCTTTGTGGTCTCCTTGAGCTTCAATGAACCGAACAGGGTTGCTCCGTCCTCTTCCGGCCTCATATGGAAATATTCCCGCTGCAGGGCACTTATTATCTCAAGGTCCTCTATCATGCGGTCGCTCTCTGGCTGTTCATTGAACTTGGCTATGTCCCAGTTCTCTGAGATGTAATACAATTCCCTCAAAGTCGAGCCTCGGTTGTTCTCAAGATGTTCCTTGATAAGCATTTCCACCACATAGGACATCTTCAGTATCTGGTTTGCACCTTTCACGGTCTTCGCGCTGCGGGTGCTGGTACTGTCCCCGTATACCCACACTTCGCTGTCATTGTTATATTCAATATTGGCTTTTGTACGGGTAGGCATTACGATATTGGGCACTTTCTGGTGCTCAAACTGGTCATAGAACCGTTCTATAATACCCAACAGCGCTTCCTTTGCCATTTTATCCCGCTGCTGTGTTTGGTCACTCATCCACATACCCCCGTACGGCCTTGGCACCATTAACCATACCCTCTTCCACGCCTTCTAATATCAGGCCGGGCAGGTTGTTAGCTTCTTCTTCGGATACGAATGGCAGGTGGTATTTTATGATCTCACTATCACCTGCTTTCAGGTTAAGTTTCCAGGTATGGTCGGTATCCCTGCCCATGGAAATGGATTTTGGTTCAGGCTGGGCATCTCTTACCGAATACTGGTGGGTATCATGCAATTTGACAGCAAAAGCTGCATCACCGTAGTTATGGATGTCAATCTCTACCTGGCAACCGTCACCGTTTTTGGATACACTGCGCTGTACGAGCAAATTGCCCATAACCTTAGCCACAATGGGTGTGATGTCAGGGGTGGGCTTGTCCAGCACCTGTGAGACCTTCTCAGCAATCCTGGGGAGAATCTTCTTGATGATCTCTTCTTTTTCCCTTCGCTTGGACAGATGCTGCTGTTTTGAGAGGAATGTCTTGAGCTTGCGCCCCACATCCTTCAGGGCAAGTTCGACCTCGGTCATAATCTCGGGGACGTCTGCCACAGCGTCCTTGCTCTCTGATGTGAATGGTATATGGGTGGAGGCCACATGCACCATGAAAACGGCAGGACCGGCAGGTATGCCGCCACCGGGCTGGTTCAGGGAATAGTTCTTCCACCTGATATTCTCAACCGCATGGGTGATGGCGCACCCGCCCTGCTGGTACAGCAGCGGTACACGGTTGGCGAACCTTAAGATATTGACCCTGTCCTCCTTACCCAGGCTGCCGCCATAAGCAACACCTGCTTCTACCAGGAAGGGATGCCCCGAGTGCACGGACGCAGCCCGGCTGATAGTAGCAATAAAATCCACACTGTATTCCTTTTCCAGTCCCTTGTAGATGAGCGATTCAGTGATGGGTGAGAGGCAGTCGGTGGGAGGTGCTGATATTTTCACTTTTTTAAAGACATCAATTAGTTTTTTTGCATCCGCCAGTTCAAGGTTGTGGGGGTCACTTTCGGGGTCAAGGTGTGCAGCTTTGCATATTTCCTCTGCGGTATGCAGCCCTATGCGGGAGAAACTATAACGCAAAAACGGCGCCAGTTTCTGCCTGTCAGTGTAGCGCAGCATCTTGATGAGCGTACCCAGTTCAATACCTTCGGGATGGGGAAGTATTTCCTGTGCAGGTTCAGGGATGGTGTCCACAGCTCTTTCAAATACAATAGTGTTCCCGTCCGGTTCCACCAGGGTGAGCCTTGCATGGGTGTTGACGATGGCAGTGCTTTTCAAATATTCAAACACACTCTGTCGCCGCCCCTTCACATAGGACGCTTTCATTTCCAGTTCTACCCGGGTACCCCTGGTCCGGTCCCAGTCCACTACCTTTTCCTCAAGTATCTCCGGGTCATTGGTGCTGGTGTTGATGATCAGTTCATAGTAATGGGCCGGTTTGTCCCTGTCTATCTTGGATATGATACGGGTGGGCCTGCCCGTGGTCAACTGGCTGTACAGTACAGCGGCTGAAATACCTATACCCTGCTGGCCGCGGCTTTGCTTAATGGCATGGAATCGGGAGCCGTACAGGAGTTTGGCAAATGTCTTTGGTATCTGTTCCTTGACTATGCCAGGACCGTTATCCTCTATGATGAGCCCAATGTTCTCGCCTCCGGCATCCTCGATACTGACCATAATATCAGGCAGTATCCCTGCTTCTTCACAGGCGTCCAGCGAATTATCCACACCTTCCTTCACTGCGGTGAGCAGGCTGCGGGGTGCAGAATCAAAACCCAGTATCTGCCGGTTCTTTTCAAAGAATTCGGCGATACTTATGGCACGCTGTTTTTTTGCAAGCTCTTCTGCTATTGGTTGTGCCACTAATTTTCCCCTTCTTTTTTTAAGAAATTAATATCCGTTTTTTACGACATGTAGTATGTCACTTATTAAATATTAGATTTTTGACATTATCCCCTGCTGTTGAAAGCAGGAGGTGTTCAGAGTTCTGCGCCTACTACAGTCTGGGTAGCGGTGACGTTCTCACTCTCACGTATTGTATCGACCAGATTGTTCAGGGTACTCAGTCCCTCCACTTCACTGATAACTACAAAATCATATTTTCCAAACACATGATACATGTCCTTTATCCCTTCAATCTTCTGGATTTCGTTGTACGCGGCCTTCTCCTGACCAGGCACTACATTGACCATTATCACACCTATTACCATAAATTGTCACCATTCCGATTTGTGATGTTTTGTGCTAGTATAGAACCTAACTCTAAAGCCCCAAGTTTATCCGGGCAATAGCGAGGATTTTCTTGTGCTTTTGTTGGTCCTTCTATTGGTTTTAATGAGCATTAAAGGTATGGATTTAATAAGTTTCATACGGCAAACAGTAGGAACATCAGGGTTACTATTTGTAGTAAAATAAGGGATAAAAATTCAGATTATGTCAATTCTTACAATCATTAATACTATGCTTCTGGCACTGACTTTAAGTATTACATAAAGGTCGCAGCATGCAATGGTGTAGCAATGGGATTAGTATGTAATTAAAGAAATTAAAAAACCGGAACCACATCCTGTGCGCCCTCAAAAACACATTTTTGGATTGTGGTTCAGTTTTTCTTATTGGAGGATATATTTTAGCGTTATATTTACCGTAGCATTTCATAATGCTTCAGTGACTTACTACATTACTATTATTATAATAATGATGAGTATTGATTGAAATAGACTACATTATATATAAACATTTCTGTTTTTTTCAAAATTTGTGTAGTCTCGAAAAGATTTCGCATTCAATATCACCCTGAAATATTTGTTATGAGTGTGAAACTAAATTAGAAAAAATTCTTTACCCGACACCAGCTTGCAGGTATTATTGGGATAGTCCTGCCAGACAAAAAAAGCTTAAAATATCACATTAGCTAATATAGAACTCAAACATGCCATAAAGGATAGAATCTTCCAGGGAACAGAAAATTCTATTCGAATTAATATGAATTAGTATTATAGTACACCTTTTGTACTGGGCACCCCGTCTCCATCCACAACCGCGGCCCGGCGCAGTGCTACCGCAAATGCCTTGAACAGCGCCTCAATCTTATGGTGGTCGTTCTCACCTTCCACTTTCATATGTACATTGATGCCTGCATTGCTAACCAGCGACTCAAAGAAATGCCTTGTCATTTGGGTCCCAAAATCTCCAACCTTCGGACTCATGAACCTGGCATCGAAGGTCAGGTAACTCCTTCCCCCCAGATCAAGTGCTACTTCGGCCAGCGCTTCGTCCATGGGCACACGCGCTTCACCGAATCTGGCGATACCATTCTTATCTCCCAGCGCCTTTGAAAGAGCACCACCCAGCACTATACCCACATCCTCGATGGTGTGGTGCTCATCGACGTGGACATCACCCTGGGCCTGTACTGTAAGGTCAAGTCTACCGTGACGTGTCAGTGAAGTTAACATGTGGTCAAAAAAAGCCACGCCCGTATCTATATCAGCTGAACCACTGCCATCCAGGTTGAGCTTTATTTCAATGGACGTTTCCCTGGTCTTACGTTTCTGTTTTGCAGTTCTCATATCCCTACTTCCAGATGATTTTATTGATTGAATAGAATATATAGGAATGACATATCCCTAATGCAGTATAAACTGGTATGTTTCCTACTCCTTTGCAGCCTGAACAGCCTCGGACAGGCTCAGCCGTCCCGTATACAATGCACTACCCACAACAACCGCCACAGCACCCGTATCCCTTATAATCCTCACATCATCGGCAGTGGTAATGCCGCCTGATGCCACTACCGGGATGTTCACTGCCTCAACCAGTTTACGGGTGGGTTCGGGATCCACGCCTTCCAGCAGTCCCTCACTATCGATATTGGTGAACAGGATACTGCCCGCTCCCATATCTTCAAGCCGGCGCCCCAGTTCAGGCGGGGTAAAGTCAGATATCCTGGCCCAGCCGTGAGTGGTCACTTTGCCGTTCCTGGCATCGAGGGACACCATGATATGCTCTTTGCCGTGTTCATCAGACATCTCCTGCACAAAACGGGGGTCGGTCACGGCAGCCGTACCGATAATCACCCTGTCCACGCCCAGATCCAGCAGTGCCTCTACATCACCGGCAGTCCTGATGCCGCCGCCTACCTCTATGGTTACGTCAGTGGCGTCAACAATATTTTCAATTGCAAGAGCATTTATTCTTTCACCCTGGATGGCACCGTCCAGGTCGATAAGATGCAGCGTCCTGGCTCCTTCATCCAACCATCGAATCGCCTGGGCAGTAGGGTCATCCAGAGAAACCATTTCAGTCCCGGGCACGCCTTGCACCAGTTGCACACACTTTCCACCTTTCAGGTCAACAGCAGGTATCACTTCAAAACTCATGCTGCTATATTCCAGCCGCTGTAAGGTATAATTTTCGGAAGAGAAACGCAATAGTACATCATACATCAAGTGTTTTTGAAAAACGCTTGATAAAAAAAATTAGTTTTCTTTAACATCATGTGGGTAACATCACTTGCATTGTATTATTTATTTTTCAGACACAGATTCCACTGATTTACACAGATTTGTAGTCGCATCTGAATCTGATCTATTCGCTGTAGAACTGGATTTTGGTATTGTTTCAAGATAACATATGAATCTTACTAAGATAATCAGGTAACCGTTCTTTGGATGAGCTCAAACTTGAATATTGTTTTTCAATTACATCGCTAAATCTCGCAAGTACTTTCTTATTAATGTCTTCTTGATTCTCGAATATCCCTATAGAAGTAAAAGAAGATCCCCACCTTTCAAATGTTAGGCAGGTAATCATTGCATCACGACACTTATCATTATTATATATACCAAAAATAAATAATGGCATCTCATTTTCAACATAACAGTCTACAGGATACTTTCCATTAGAGTCTTTACTAGATTCTTTGTAGTCAAAATTACATTTATCTCCAAAAAGCCCCACTAAATATTCTTGGAATTCTTCGTAAAATAATGATCTAATACGTTCTCTTTTAGTAAAGGCAATGTCTGTTACTTTAATTAGTCCTTGGATAAAAGTGTAAAATCCATCACTGAAATAATTATCTTCGACAAAACATTTTAATTCCCCACTATCATTTTCAAGATCATGAGTCTTGAGGACCGAATTGATTATTTCTTTCCTTTTACCTCTTTCGAAATCTAAATCATCATAAGATAGATGCATGAAAGTGTGTCCTTCATCAGTGAAATACCATCCGTTCCCGTTCTTTTTAAGAACTACATTTAAAAAATCCCCATCTTCAAAGGTAAATGGAGCTGAAATTATAAACCTATCTTTACCTTCAGGGAACATTTCAATTTCATCACAAACTTTTTTTCTGAATTCTTTTTCAAGTGATTCGATGTCCATATTACCACCTAATTAAAATTATTTAAGAAAGAAATATCTCCCTTAAAATTGCAATCAATTAGCATTTTTGTGAGAGCATCTTTCCAATTGTTGTATGCATCTGTTACTTCAGCATATCCATCAATTCTGAATCCTGCCTCTGGGTATCTCTGGGTTGCTTTATGTATATGGAAATCTCTGAATTTGTTCTTTTCAATTTGATTCTTATGAATATGCTTTCCATTATATCTTCTCAATATGTGATATTTTCTTTTTTCATCTACATAAATCAATATCACGGAAAAGTCAAAGACGTTTAATGTATTTTCTCTTATTCTTAGCCTAAAATTTTTACCAGAATTTGACCTTACATCCAAATCATATTCTCTATATGCTCTATTTTCTTTATTTTTGAGTCGTATTTCATTCAAGTTTTTTGAAGAGAAAGGTTTAACGTCATCAATTAAGACTTGAATTTCGGAATCTGAAAGCATAGGTCATCACAATAAGTTGATTACATTTTGTTTATTAGTGTATATATAATATTCTAAAATTATTTAATTTATCTAACATTAATTTGAACTAAATATTTTACATATTTAAATTCCAGTCTAATGATAGAATTCCTTTATGACATCATTTATGCTAAATAGTCAAATCCTTTTGGTAAGCAGACTGAAAGTAATCAAATTGAGCCCCATTGGAAATAAATCGAGCATCAACTTAGATGCCTCCTGCTTCCAGCAGGAGGTGACCTATAT
>JAUWTY010000107.1 GCA_030614485.1 Methanosarcinales archaeon
GGTCCATCATTGAACGCATATCAAAAGGACGAACATCAACGTATTTCTCCTGGGAAGGTATACCGATCTTTGTTGAGGCAGCATCAATGATTGCAAGGCGCCCTTCATCTTCAAGTTTCTTGAAATCCCAGCCAAACATCATTGCATTTTCCCTGATCTGTTCGGGTCGCTCCTCTGTTGCCACAAATATGCCGTTCTCCCCATACTTGGTTATTCCATTGTACAGGAATTGAAGAGTGAATATTGTCTTACCGGCACCTGATGTACCTGATATCAGGTATGAACGATCTTTCAAAAACCCGCCCTGGCACAGTTCATCAAAACCTTCTACTCCTGTTGGAACGCGTGCTTCCGGGTCGTTTAAATTAGTTACATGGCTTTCCATTATGAATCTTCCTCGAGTTTTATTGTTACTAATATTGAACAATTGAACACATAGATGCTTATTAACACATTATGAGTATAATTATTTAATACAATTAGTCATCACATCTATTTAAAATTTTATATTGCATGTGTTGAATAATGTCATCTTTGGCTTGTGATTAGGATATTATATTGATAATATATATATTTATGTTGACCTAATAACGTTTATATCAGATTATATCACATTCGATACTATATGGATAATACAATTACTCAACCATCAAATAAACCGGATTTTGTAAATTCTCACAAAATTGACACAGAAAATGAGATAGAGATATTAAGAAATAAGCTCGTGCAAGCTGAAGAACAGAACAACCAGCTTCAGACCAGACTTCTCGATGCTGCTGTAGCAAACAGTAGTTATCTCCAGAATATCCAGAAACTGAAGGAGCAGATTGAAGAATTAAAACATCCCCCACTATTCATTGCATCTGTGATGGAGGTACTGGATGACACTGCCCTGCTACGCCAGCATGGCAGCAACCAGGAAGTACTAATAGACATTCCACTCGAAATGGAAAGGAAACTGGAAGCAGGGATGAGAGTGGCTGTGAACAACGGTTTTGGTATTGTCAGTTTACTGTCCAAACCCGCAGACATGCGGGCCAGGGTAATGGAACTTATTGAAGCTCCAGATACAGATTATAATTCCATAGGCGGTCTTGATAAAGAGATAGAAGAAGTGATCGAGACCGTTGAACTGCCACTTACAGATCCGCAGATGTTCATAGATGTAGGTGTGGAGCCACCCAAGGGCATATTGCTATACGGCCCGCCCGGTAGCGGCAAGACACTCATTGCCAAGGCTGTGGCCAGCAGGGCCCATGCTACATTTATCAGGATGTCGGGTTCCGAACTGGTGCAGAAGTATGTGGGTGAAGGTGCGCGGCTAGTGCGTGATGTGTTCCAGATGGCGAAAGATAAGTCGCCCAGTATCGTGTTCATTGATGAGATAGATGCTGTTGGCGGACGCCGGACCCATGATGGTACCACTGGTTCTGCTGAAGTGAACCGAACCATGATACAATTGCTTGCTGAACTGGATGGATTTGAAGAGCGGGGCGATGTTAAGATCATTGCAGCAACCAACCGTATTGACCTGCTGGACCCTGCCCTGTTGCGGCCCGGACGGTTTGACAGGATCATTGAGATACCCATGCCAGATGAGAAGGGACGGTTAGAGATATTCAAGATACATACCAGGAAAATGGCATTGGATGATGCCGTTGATTTCGACAAAATGGTCAAACTCACTGAGGATTTGAGCGGTGCTGACATCAAGGCCATTGTGACAGAAGCAGGTATGTTCGTGATACGCAGGCGGGATAAAAAGATAATGATGAAAGATTTCATGGATGCGTATCATAAGATCATTGTGGAAGAAAAGGAAGATGTTCCCCCTGGTATGTTTGTATAGGCGAGCTTCCTGAGAAAATATGACTGAATTGCTCACTAAAGAAGAAGGAAATATTGCGCTGGATATGGCGCGCAGGGCCATACATGAATATCTGGCCAGCGGTCAGACCATTACAGCAGACGACCTGCCGTCTATGTTCTATGAGAACCGGGGCGTGTTCGTAACACTGAACAATCGTTATGATACTGGAAAGGAACTGAGAGGTTGTATTGGTCGTCCGTATCCGGTTATGAGGCTGGGCGATGCGATTATAATTTCTGCAATCAATGCGGCCACAGAAGACCCCAGGTTCAACCCCGTGACCCCTGGGGAGCTGGAGACAATTGAAATAGAAGTTACAGTGCTTACCATGCCCGAGCGCCTGGAAGGAAATAAAAGTGAACTTCCGGGTAAGATCGAGGTGGGCAAACATGGGCTTATTGTACAAAGAGGGGTGTACTCCGGGCTATTGCTGCCGCAGGTGGCTGTAGAGCATGGTTTTGATTCGGAGGAATTCCTGGGCCAGACCTGCATGAAAGCGGGATTGTTCCCTGATGCGTGGTTAGAGGCCGATACTGAAGTGTTTGCATTTGAAGGCCAGATATTTCATGAAGATTAAACCAAAAAAAGGATTGAAAAAAGTGAAAAATTAATATTACATCATAGGCACTAATATGAAAAATATTAACACTGAACTATACCCTGATTGTCGAATTAACGATACTGTCACGATATATGGCACAAGCTCAATAAGTAGTAATTGTACTGTCCTGGAAAATGTTTTCCTGGGTTACCCCAGTGGCAATATCATTGACGAGGCTTCAAAGCTGGATATTCCTTTGACCGAATACGAGTTCCCAGGTATAACAATCGGTAACAATGCTATTGTCCGTTCTGGTTCAATTATATATACAGATGTTACAATCGGTAACAATCTTCGAACCGGGCACAATATCCTGGTAAGAGAGAACACTACAATTGGTGATAATGTCCTTATCGGTACCAATGTTGTGATAGACGGAAACACGACTATCGGAAATAACGTAAGCATTCAAAGTAATGTTTACATTCCCACAAATACGCACATCGAAGATAATGTGTTCATTGGTCCCTGTGCTGTCCTGACAAATGACAAATATCCTATCCGAAAAGAATATGAGCTAAAAGGACCGATTCTCAAGGCGGGAGTTTCAATCGGAGCGAACAGTACTATATTACCGGGAGTGGAGATCGGTGAGGGTGCCATGGTAGCGGCTGGAGCACTGGTCACGAAAGATGTGCCGCCATGGAAACTTGCTTTGGGCTTTCCGGCCAGTATAGTTGAACTCCCTGTTGAATTGAGAACAAAAAATATGATATGATATCATGATACCAATAGCCAAACCAATTATTGAAGACGATGAAATACATGCTGTGACCGAGGTTATGAAGTCGGGAATGATTGCAGAAGGCAGCAAGGTCGCAAATTTTGAAAACACTTTTAGTGAATACATAGGTGTTAACCATGCAATTGCAGTGAACTCAGGGACGGCTGCACTTCAAATCGCATTACAGGCTGCCGGTATAGGGAAGGGGGATGAGGTAGTCACGTCGTCTTTTTCATTCATTGCAACCGCAAACTCTATACTATATACAGGTGCAAGACCGGTATTTGCAGACATTTCACCTGACACGTTTAACATCAACCCGGATGCCATCCTGAACAGTATCACTCCCCTGACAAAAGCCCTCCTGCCTGTACATCTATACGGACATCCTGCAGAGATGAAAGCTATAATGGAGATTGCAGAAGATAAAAAATTGAAAGTTATCGAAGACGCTTGCCAGGCCCACGGTGCAATGGAAAATGGAAAACATGCCGGTTCATTCGGGATTGGTACTTTCAGTTTTTATCCTACAAAGAACATGACAACAAGCGAAGGCGGTATGATCACTACAAATGATACGGAGATAGATGCAATTGCACATATGATTCGTTCACACGGCTCAAAGCAGCGATACCTTCATGAGATGCTGGGATATAACTCCAGGATGACTGATATTTCTGCAGCTATCGGTCTGATCCAGCTTAATAAACTTGATGACTTCAACCAAAAAAGAATGGAGAATGCCAGATATCTTTCAGCAGGGTTGAAAGGGTTTGCAGGGATTGAGATACCACAGATAAGAAGTGGCTGTACCCATGTATTCCATCAATATACTATCAGGGTAACAGGTGAATGCAAGCATGAGCGGGACCAGCTTGTTAAATTGTTGGGTGAAGAAGGTATTGGGACTGGAATATATTATCCCATACCAATACATAAGCAGCCTCTTTACACAAATTTAGGTTATACGGATTCTTTGATAAATACGGAAATAGCTTCAAGGCAGGTTATATCATTGCCTGTGCACCCTTCTGTTTCAATGGAAGAACTGGATCATATCATAAAAACAATTGGAGAGTTAACTGGATGAGAGCGGGAGTAATTGGCATCGGAGCCATGGGTCAGCACCATGTGCGTATCTACGACGAGATGGAAAATGTAGAGCTTGTTGGCATATCTGATGTGTCTGAGAGCAGGGTCAACGAACTGGTAGGACAATATGGAGTAAAGGGTTATACCGACCACAGGCAACTGCTTGAGCAGGGCCTTGATGTAGTTAGTATTGTTGTGCCAACTACATTGCATATGCCCATAGGAATGGACGCTATTGATGCGGGTGCAAATATCCTGATGGAAAAACCCATTGCGGATACGCTGGAAAATGCAGAGAGATTAACAAATGCCGCTAAAGAGGCGAAGGTCAAATTAATGGTGGGGCATATTGAACGGTTCAATCCGGC
>JAUWTY010000066.1 GCA_030614485.1 Methanosarcinales archaeon
GGTGAACTCAGGTCAAGCAATGGAACTGCTCCGAGCACCACTTTCTGGGCGAGCAATATCGAAAAAATAGTTGCAGAGGACGCGGCAGTCAGTTTAGCTAACGTAAATGACATTAAAATTCTGCTACTTGAATCATTTCCGGTCCAGATACACGCTGTTGCAAGCGGCGAACATCCTGATAGTTGTACGAAAGTTGACAAAGTTGCGACGAGGCGTGAAGGAGATACGTTCTTTGCCACCATAACCACAGCCAGACCTGCCGACGCAATGTGTGCACAGGTAATGACGCCATTTGAGGAAATTGTCGCGCTGGACGTGGTCGGACTGGAAGCAGGCGTTTACACAGTAGATGTCAATGGTGTGCGGGACACGTTCGAACTGCAAACGGATAATATTTTTTGAAAAATGACGGCTGATTGGAAATAAACGGTTAATTGCTTATAGCGTTCCTCTGTATCCTCCGCGGTTATTTTTCTTGACAGAAAATACAGGATCACAATCGGGAGACCGATCAGCATACCTGAGTAGTTACTTAATTTCAAACTCTACATCTCTATTTTTTTAAACCGCAAAGTTCGCAAAGCAATGAAAAAAACATCTGATTAAACTCCCTGCCTACCTTTCCGCCGCACTAGACACCTCCACTCATTCCCAATCAACTCCTCCCGCCCTGCTATCTTCAACCCTTCACGTACCAGCCCGTGATTCCCCTCATCCCTGTACCGCATCAGCGCCCGCTGTGTCTTCTTCTCCCGCCCCTTTGCCACATACACCTCCGCCATGGTAAAAGGGTCAATCCCGGTATAATACATGCACGTAGAAGCCGTCATCGGCGTGGGCGTGAAGTCCTGTACCTGCTCGGTGTACAGGTCATTGTCCCTGATATACTCGGCAAGTTCCACCATGTCTCCAACAGTGCATCCGGGGTGGCTGGACATGAAATAAGGTATCAGGTATTGTTTCCTGCCAAGTTCTTTATTCACAGCTTCGAACTTCTCCTTGAACTCTTCGAACACCTCCCTCGAAGGCTTGTGCATTATATCAGTAACATGCGAGGTCACATGTTCGGGTGCCACCTTGAGCTGCCCGCTGACATGGTGCTCACACAATTCATGAAAATAACCAGAAGAATCGGCCAGCACCAGGTCATACCGTATCCCTGACCCAATGAACACTTTCCTCACGCCTCGAATATCGCGCAGGCGGCGCAGGAGTTTGACCTGCTGCTCATGGCTGGTGTCAAGGCTCTTGCACATGGGATGGGTGCATATCTTATCGGCACATGCCCCTTTTGTCTCCCACACCGGACAGCTCATGCCATACATATTGGCAGTGGGCCCACCCACATCATGCACGATGCCCTTAAAATCGGGCATCCGGGTTATTCGTTCCACTTCCCGCACCATTGAATCAATGCTCCGGCTCTGAATAATTCGCCCCTGGTGGTGGGTCAGTGCGCAAAAGGAACAGGATGCGAAGCATCCCCTATGACTTACTATCGAGAATTTGACAGGAGCAAGGGCTGGTATGGGTTTTTTGTAGGACGGATGCGCCAGTCTGGTAAAAGGCAGTTCATACACATGGTCAAGCTCCTGTGTGGACAACGGCATAGCAGGACTGTTCTGGATGACTACGGTCTTGGGATGCTGCTGCACCACAGGTCTGCCCCGGATGGGGTCCTGGTTCTGGTAATGGAGTACGAACGCTTTAGCATACACTCTCTTGTCCTGCGAAACCTCCACGAAGGACGGCAGTTCAACATACCCCTCATGTTCCATCGCGCGCCATTTCTTCAATTCCAATTTAATGACCGTGCCCGCGATATCGGTGAGGTCTCGTATTTCCTCACCTTCAGAGAGCCTGCACGCGATTTCAACCACCTGCCGCTCCCCCATGCCGAACACCAGCATATCTGCCGGCGCATCGGCCAGGATGGACTGCCGTACTGAATCCGACCAGTAGTCATAATGGGCGAACCGCCGCAGGCTTGCCTCAATGCCACCCAGCACAATGGGAGTATCTGGAAAAAGGGCGTGCAGTTTATCGGCATACACGATTGCGGCGCGGTTGGGTCGTAGCCCTCCGGCACCGCCAGGGGAATATACGTCATCGTGGCGTTTTTTCAGATTAGCAGTGTAGTTGTTGACCATGGAATCAACATTGCCTGAGGTCACACCAAAGAACAGCCTGGGTTTGCCAAGTTTCCAGAAATCAGTATCGTTCTTCCAGTCGGGCTGGGTGATGATGCCCACTTTGTAGCCTGCATCCCACAGTACCCGGCCCACCAGTGCAGTGCCGAAGGAAGGGTGGTCCACATAGGCGTCCCCTGTCACCAGGATGACATCGAATTCCTTGAATCCGAGGGTTTTTGCTTCATCCAGTGAAAGGGGCAGGAAGGGAGGTTGGTTGTTCATATGTGGGTCACGATATTGTATTTGAATGGTAATTGGGTTTAAATGATATTTAGTGCTGGTCAGAATAAACTATCTGGTGCCATCAGACTCCATTAGTCATCGGTTAAGGAGTTTGACTGGCTCAATATGTATTGTTTTCCAAAGAACCAATTATTTTTATGATTAACCAATTTAGTTTGAATAGAACACAGATGACATGGATTAGACGGATTTATTTTCGTATCCGTGCAATCCGTGTTCTATCACAATATCACTCTTAACCGATGACACATGCATTAGACTCCAGTAACCATTTCCAGATTGGTTTAATATATATATTTTCTATGCTCTTTCCTTGTATTATCATAGTTTAACACTTCATTTCTCTCTTTTTGAATTGTATGGTCATTCAGGCGGTATGACCAGTTCATCATGTACTAATATCACCGGGTCGAAATGTGGTGGTTCGTACCATATTCCAGACATGTTATACCAATAACCGTACTTCTCATATGTCCGGCCATTTGATTCAGTCCATTGGTTATACCTTTCATCATACCACGGGTCGTACAATGTGGCTGTGACATTCACCCTGAATATATCACCAGACATTCCTTTTGCCACATTTTGAACGGGTAAGTAACTTTCATTAGAAGGTTTATTGTGTGCCAGTTCGATGACTGCCATGGGCCTTTTCCTCCAGCTTGAAAGTGTTGCTATTCCCGACGATCTAAAATGGTAAGTTTTAGTATCGTTTGACATGACATTTCCTGTTTCATCATCCATTATTGTTATTTGCACAGGAATATCGTAATCATTATAGCCAAGCGCTTTATCATTGATGATGTAGCCATATATTTTGTAAATATCACAATTATCAGTAGTTTCTTTTCTGTATGAAAGTTGTATCGATAGCTCTGGTCGTTGTGGAACTGGAACAGTGACGTTAACCGAACCAGTATCAATAAGCTGCCCATTCTGATATACATTCACCTTTACATTATGCGTGCCTGTCACCAGGTAACCGAGGAAAACATGTTCCGTTTTATTACCAGGAAGGAGGGTAAGTTTGCCATACGGGTTTTGTGGATTGATATATTTAGCACTGGTCCCATTTTCACTAATAAAGGCATTCTCAATCTCAATGCTGACGTTAACCGGAGTTAGTGCACTATTCCGAAGGGTAACGGTCAACTCGCCAGATTCTCTCAGTCCGAGATAATGTGGTGCGTCCAATTTTACAATTTTCACATCATCCGTTGGGTAATAATAAATTAGACCGATGGCAGCAATCAATATTACAACGGCAGCGGAAATTACATATTCTTTTCTCATTTCTTTTCACCTCTGATATCGTCTGCCAGAGAGATGCGATTGGTGAGGCCGTATTTATTCTTGGTTACAATGCCGCGCCGCTCAAGGTTCATCAGGATTCGCGAGACCTTGGCCTTCGAAAAATCAAGAGAGTTTACAAGTTCGTTCTGGAGAATATCCCCGCCATTTTCCACCATGATTGAAACAGCTTTTTTTTCATCTCCTTCAAGAGCACGCAGGATTACGTTAATCTGTTCAGAGTTCTGTGGTTTTGAGTCAGGGTCAGGCGCTATTTTCCCGGGAATATTGCTCAATACATGCCCAATCTGGGGAATGTTAAGACAAAATAGTATCTGGGATACTGCCACTCCACCGACTAGTCCTATCACAAGCAGCATATAAGCATCTTTTGTGGTGTAAGAATAGGGAATTTCAATGACCTTGAAGGTGTCACCTTCAAGCTGTATCACCACCGGCGCGCTTACAAGCAGCATGTTGATTGCAACTATACTCAACAGGATAAACACTGCAAATGACAGTATCAGTCTTGTACGGCACGTCATCAATCGTATTAATCTATCTGGCATACGAAAAGATTATTGATTGAAACGAATGTTATAATTAAAGTATGACGACAGGCAAAAAGGTATCAGATTTTTGAAACCACAGCCTATCAGTGCTGGAAAATCAATCAAGCCAGCATGAATCCTATTTCATAATATTCGCCATACACTTTTACATTACATGAACCTTTTTTATCTAAAAATCCATCGATTTTATACCATTTATCAGGTTTCACCTTGATAACCTTCCGGCTTATTATTGCATTTTAAATTTGTAAGTATTTTGGGCTGTCATCGTGGACATCTCTTGAAAACTAGATAATAATATAACACTGCGCCAAAGAAATGTACGAATATTATAACAATGACCCATATCAGTTTATCAAAGTCGCTACGGTTCGGGTATAGCTGGGTAGGCCTTTGCAGGCAGTCGATCAGCATCGATAACCAGAAAGCAAAAACAGAAACGATAAAAAAGATATAGATACTGGTTGCTAATAACGCTGTTATCATAGATATCGTATCCATAGATGCAGGCACATTAAGGCCTAATATCATCAATAATATCAACGAAACCAGTGCTGTTATTCCAGTCCAATAACTTATCTTCATATTTTAAATCCTGCTTCATTTATTGTTATTTTCTAAACCTTACAGCTAAAACAGCACCAAAAAACGCTAACAACATCCCATTCACCCCAATGAAAGGGATTTCATTCATCCCGGTAGGTTTTGCATTATCTTTCTCCAAAGAATCCAGATGTTCAATATCATATCCTTCCATATCATTTCTGGTTTGGTAGAGCGTCAGATTGAGAGTCTCGTTCAACTGTCCAGGGGTCACAACGTCAATCCAGACCCGTGCCAATTCCCCTTGTTTCACGTGTCTGTACTTAACAGAATCAAAATATAGTATTTTTACTACTGTATTACTGGTCATGTTTGTACTGCTTTTCTCCACATTGTTCACTTTCAATTCAAAATAGTTATCAAATTGATATGAAATAGGAGCTATCGGGTCTTGTGCCAGGAAATTCACTTCATGGTAAGTGTTGTTCACTTCAATATTGGTTGTATTCCTGTTTTCCAACAGGTCATGGAGAACAGTATCATCGAACGAATGGAACTCTACTTGTCCGCTTCTCCCCCAGGATTCCTGTCGAATATTTGAAATGGCCTGTTCAAGATAAGGATACCTCTCCCGATTTGATATTGTGATAAAATTATCTGGTCGATTTTCCACTTCCTGAACATATATAGCAGCATAATTGAAGTTACTCAGATCACGATCCCATTTTTAAGGAACATAATCCACATTTATGATTTCACCTGTAAGCACTTCACTGGCCTGGTTTCTCTGGTCATCAAAACGTTCTTTCTGAGAGATTGCCTGTAATACTTCATCCCTTTCAGATATGGGATGTTTTCCTGGTGCCCCCCACAAAACCTTAAACCCATTTCTACTTATGTCAACATCTTCAAGCATCAAGAGCACGTTTTCATTAGCATCAAAAGTCGCCTGGTCTTCAACCCAGACATTTTTGCCCCCCTCTGTTCGGATTGTAATCGTTTTTGCAGGTAGCGAGTTCATCAGCCATTCATTTACCTGGATTATCACAGTAGTGTGGAAAATGGATTGGTGGATATCAACTACTGTTCCACTGATGACCCGGTCGGCATTTTGTGCTTGATATGGTATTTCTAATGCTTCTGAGATAATATCGGCTGCAGCGGGATTCGCCGATGCTATTAGAAATTGCAGAGTGAACAGTATGTATACAACTTTCATTGTAACAACATACAGTATCAATTAATTAATAAATATGTCGGAAAAAGTGCGGTTTTGGAACACAAGACGTCGTCCTATTCTTCCTGCATTACTATCTCACTGCTTTTCCTGACAATGGACATTATATTCTCCATATCGGCCTCATCTTTCATTGGGATCCTGACCCAGTGTTCGATATTTCTTTTTTTGGTATGGATCTCCCCATCATTGTGCTCGTCGGATGGGGTATCTCTAATAGCCTGGTCTATTTGTGTAATAAGCACGCCCTTTGTCACAAGAATGGCAAAGGTCTTTCCATTGGTCTGGTAGCATGGG
>JAUWTY010000015.1 GCA_030614485.1 Methanosarcinales archaeon
TACATCCTGTGACCCTTTGAATTCCCCATTTCCAGTTCCCTGACTTCCCCATTTTGAAACAAACTCCATGGCAGGAACAAGTTTTGGATTTGCCACATCGTCTACGCCGTCACCATCAGTGTCCTTTGACCTTGGATTCAGATTACTGTAATATTCCATCTGGTCATCCAGGCCATCGCCGTCTGTATCATTCAAAAGCGGATTTGAGCGCACCGGTATATTGAATATTTGGCCACTATAGTTGAATGTGATTGCCCAGCCGGTATACTCCATGTGGTCAGATAGTCCATCACCATCAGTATCCCAGTTTGAAGTATTGGTACCGTAGTAAAGTTCTATTCTGTCATTTAATCCATCCTGGTCAGCATCCCAATTATTCGGGTCTGTTCCAGTATCCAGTTCGTACTTGTCACTCAATCCATCTCCATCTGGATCCCATTTCAGCTTGTTGGTGTTTGTTTCTTCCGAGTCGTTCAAGCCGTCGCCATCGCTATCTATAGGATAAGGATTTGGCGGCATATCCAGGGTAAAACACCAGTTCTGGTTGCCAAGAATACAAATCTTATAGACCATATGAGCCCAGTCCTTGAAATCGTCCAGAGTTTCAGGTAATACATCGAAGTAAACAGTTGGGATACTGATGTATTGATAACCCGTTTGTTCCCTGTCGTATGTATGCCATCTCAGGTCGGACTCTATTTTCTCTTCGATATAATATGCTTTATAGTCAATCTGGAAGCGGGCTGCCTGTCCGAAATTGATGGTTGGTCTTTTTGGCTCCAGCCACGCCCTTGCTTTATATGTCGTATTTTTTGAATTCGGATATTTCGGGTCATATTGGACAATATCAGTGGCATTGCCATAAGTAGCAAAATATGAATTCTTCCACAGTAATGTATAGGATGGGATTATGTAACTTTTATCAACATGCCGGGTCCAATCCCCGTGTTCTGTTTTTATTACAGTGGAATTTACAAGGCTTGAAAATTCTATTCTATCCCCTACATCCAACCCATTATCGTCATAATCCAGAATATCAAGTGAGTTGTTTAAAATTTCCATGTCAACTTTGGTTGCCTGATTCATTTTCATCCATAAAGACACGAGTTTTGATAGCAGGTCTGAAACCCCATATCCAAAAATACCGGCTATGGCATCTGCTACCATGATAATACCGGCAATGACCTGACCAATGGGTCCAGCCAGCATTAGAACTAAGAGAATAGTGAGATAAACTAACATGACAGTAAGGTATACTGCAGCCATCAGGTCTGACCCGCTGTTAAGGAATATAATAAAAGTTGCAATTGCAAAACCGGCTTCAAGTGCAATTGCTGCAAAAGAAACAACTTTACCCGCAACTTTGAGTGCCTTAATTATTTTTGTTGCTGCCTGTGTAGCTGCTTTTACACTTGCTCCTATCGCAAGTTTGATACCGCCCCACAGAGCTTTTCCAAATCCTATCACCTTGATTGAGGTAAATAAATATACACCAAACAGGGCAAGCTTTATTGTAGGCGTCAGGTACCTGAATCCATATTTTTTAATATCACTTTTCACTTCCATCGCACTTTGGAAATTTGTATATGCATCATTGATCCTGGTTACCGCAGATTCACCCATATTCCATAGAAGCGCCATGCTTATCATGGAGGTAATTTCATCTTCGCCAAGCCCGTTAACCTGCCCCCAATTTTCTACTTCAGGCAAAAATACATCTACATCAACACTTGCATTTGTGGTTGTATTAAACCAGCTCATCTTGATGGTTTTCATGCTAATAGCCGGAGATGAAGCGGTGGTGAGGTCAAAATCAAATGTATTACTGTCGATTTTCGCACTACCGGAAACAAGGTCATCCATGTCTTTGCTGGTAAAATTAAATTGATATGCGGCAAGTAATGGCAGGATTTTATTTTTAGGTAATGATTTGAGCGCATTATCTTTCATTCTGGCTGTTGTATTGAACACAGCCATATCCCGGTGCGCAATAGATTGAATTGAAGAATTAAAATTAATATCTGCATCTGTAAGCTCGGCAGGCATATCGTATAATGTGGTCTGGTTATCCCTGAGATATGAAAAAGCCATTAAAAAGCCTGATAATAATGTCTGGTTTACATTGTCACCATAGAACAGGCCAACATCAGTACCATAATTCTCTTCAATGTTAAGTCCTGTGAGCATAAAACGTTCGTTATATTTAGCAAGGGTCAATTGTTCAGTTTCTATCACCCCATTTGTTTTATTGTCGGTCTTTCCCTGCATCAACCAGACCAGAGTTGCGTTCATGGAAAGGTCTAAAGGACCTGATGCCGGGTAGAACATCCTGCCGCCAAAAGCAACACTGGTACCATAATCCTTCACAACTGTCAGGGGGATATACAGGCTGTCAGAAGAAACCACAATGCCATAATCCAGCAGATCTGACTGGTCAGGGACAACATTTGTTTTCAATTTCATCATGGGAATGAATTTAATGTCGTCAGTTGTGTTGTCCAAATCCTTCATCTGGCCTTTGTCATCATAGGGCCAATCCCAGCTTTGAAATGGTAACCTCAAATTGTCGGGATTCTCAGGTCTTAGCTGGAATGTAACGTATGTAGGATTTCCATTTGTTTTCACATTGAAATTGAAACTTTCATTTAAACCGGAAAGTGAGTATGGGGACAGGTCAATAGAATCTGTTACTCCATCATTATCATTGTCAAGGTCCCATATATTGGAAAAACCGTCGCCATCCGGGTCGAGGGAGACATCTGCTACTTCAAAATAATCAGACAAACCATCAAAATTAGAATCCGGTTCAAGGGGGTCCGAATCATAAATAACTGATTCATTATAGTCATCCAGATTATCAAAATCAGAATCAGTATTATTTGGGTCAGTACCGAGAATTTTCTCAACAGAATCTGGCAGTTTATCAAGGTCTGTATCCTCAATATCATTTGCATTTGTTGCAGCTTGCAGGAGTTCGATTACATTTTGCCTGTTATTCGGTTGATTCTGGGCATTCATTTGGGATACCATTGATAGTGCAGCAACAGTTCCACTTGAGATGTATGAAGACTTTTGAGATGGCTCCGGGTCTAAACCTGTTGATGCGGCTACTGGATAGAATGGAGCTGCTAAAAGAATGATTATGATAGCTATAGCATTAACAATTCTATTTAGCAAATGATCACCCCGGCACCCATATATAATGATTAATATGTTAAGATATATATACGTTATCTTTTTTATTAAACTATAAAATCCTTTAATTTATTGTGAATTATCGTAGTATATTGATTAACATATAGTGCTTTATGCTCTTGATTTTAATTAAGATTACAATTTACATTGCGTTCCAATACTAAACTTTTTAACAACTATAGTAATAATTATACCCAAAAGTATTAAATGAATTTCAATAATATACTATTGTGATAATAACTTTATAATTATTTAGGTGATTACATGAATTCTGTAGAAAAAGTTACACGTGCAGCCTTTGAGTCAGACGAGTTATTCCAGGAAATCCTGTCCAGGGTTATCAAGGATGACCTTGATATGACGGCAGCCGAGTTCAGTGAAATATCAGGTATACCTTCTAGTACACTGTACAAAATACTTTCCGGTCACCGTGACCCCAATATGAAAACAGTAAGGCAGATAGTCAAAACCATAAGGGAGATAGAAGGTACCGAACATAGTAACTTTATTGCAGTGATTGCAGCCAGGCCAGTGCTCGACAATATCATAGAAAAGAAGATGAAAATAGAAGGGCAGTTAATAACCATCCGCGAATATTCAGCTACATCAATGGAAGAAGCCATTGTGGCTGCTATAAGAGCTGAGCGTGACGGGGCAACTTCACTGGTCTGTGCTCCCATCGTCAGCCCTACTGTGGAAAAAGTGCTCACAATTCCTGTAGCTACAATAATGCCGCGGGACAGCCTGTTAACAGCTATCAAGCTAGCCGCAAAAAAAATGAGGTAGCTACTCCACGTTCTTTATCAGGGTTAATATATTCTGATATTCCTGCTCCTTATTTATGTCAATAGTTAAAGTGCCTGAACTTCTCAAGTCAGTAGGGAGGCTCATGACGAGGTCATCTACAGGTATTATGCCAATAACAATAGTTGTGGCTCCATCTCCATTCCAAGTGGCCAGTACACTTCGAACCTTAATCGAAACTATTCCTTCGTCACCTGTTTCAATGTAACCTTCGTAGGATTTGGCAGTAACAGTGGAACCGCTATTTAATGTAACTTTCTCCTGACTTACCTCTTGGAAGCTCTGGATATTATTCTCCTGTGTCATACTCTGCATCTGGCTGTCAATGATACTCGAAAGCATAGATTCGGGTATGGAGATACCACCCGGAAGGGCTACCCTAAACGTAATAAACTGGGACGTGAACAGGCCTTCTCCTGATTCATCGGTTGAACTTCCGTAAGCACCCAGCATTTCATCAAGTTGATTTATTATTTCTGCCATCAGGTTTTCATCATGGTACGTAACCATGGCAGTGTTAATTTTTATCTCTACTCCAGCAACATCCTGGGTCATATTATCCATTAGGATTTCTCCTGATTGTGTCCACCCCAATTTATCCAGTGTAGCCTGGTTTACCGTTGCAGGAACAGCTTTCTCTGTTTCAAGACATCCCGCCATGAGAACAGTCGCAATAAGGCATAAGAGCACCAAATGCGTAACGTTTTTCATAAAATCACCTATTATTCCAAATCGTTTTGAATTAATATTACTTATGACCTTTATAGATATATTAACTTTGCAGGAATAATATCATGGAGTTCAATACGACCCAGGCTATTAAAAACAATTACTCTATGCTGGCCGCAGCAGAAGAAGTGGATGTTACAGTCCTTGCCGGACAATTACAATCCATGGGATTCGAGTGTATGAGATGCGGGGAATGCTGCCGTTCACATCAGGGGGACAATAGCGTCATAGTTTTTCCAGATGAAGTATTGCGAATAATGGATGCCAATAATCTTAGCTGGCACGATGTATGTAAGCCATCTGCACCCCAGTTCATAGATAATATTAATACCCTGCATTCATTTGAATGGGAATTGAAAAGACATGACAATGGATCATGCACATTCTTGAATGAGGACAATACCTGCAGTGTATATTTTTGGAGACCCTGGATTTGCAGGACGTATCCATTCTACCTGCACTTCGAAAAGGATCAAACACCCCGGCTCAATATATCAGAATGTGAGGGCGTTGGAATGGGGGTGTTTAGCAAAGAAGATGCAGGGAATTTGGCTTTGTATTTGAAGGAACGGCTAATATCCGAGATTCAAGAAGAAATACAGTTGCTGGAACATCTGGATGGGTTGGAGAATTGGGAATTTTTCAATAGTAATATTAATGAGAATATTGTAAAATTCAATATGGCAGTACATGATAGTCGCGGTTGTACTGTGGTTGAAAGGGATATTAAATCAAACTCAAAAGAATAATTATTATTATTATTAATTATTAACCAAAATGTTATATTTGTTATAATGTGTCAAGTTTTAAATATCATGAAGTAATTTTAGTTGATTGTGAATAAAATGAAGATAAGAGTAGTTAGTTCAAAAGATGAAATTGACACCCTGGATGAAAAAGAAGAAATGATACATCTTACTTTCAGACCGTCTAATAAGGACATAATGATACTGGCAAATAAGTGTTCAAATCTCAAGGCCATCCACATTGCAGGTTCTTTCATGAAAACAGTATCAGAATCGACCAGAATGTTCCTTGAAATGAAAAATATATCCCTACTTGAAGGAGATGTATGGGGGCACCGTAAGGATATCAACGAATACTATGAAGTAAATCCGGCCTTTTTTGAAAAAGTAAAAACAATGCGTAGTGAGGGTTTATCAGACGAGGAGATAATTGATAAACTACAAAATGAAAGTCGGCTTGATAAGGATCTTATCATATTTTTGATACAATAATACCTTATCCCCATTTCTTTTTTATGGTAAGTTACCTTCACCACTAAGCTCATGCTGGCGCTCAATACTCATCTTTATGAGTACCTTAAATATATTTTTTACTTCTCCAGCATCAAGTCCAGATTCAGTGGCGATATTGGTAACCCTTTCCATGACCGCCTGATTCTGTGATTCGTCATTAATGGGTTTACTGTCATGTTTTTTTGCTTCAAGGACGTCTTTTGCCAGATTGGTCCTTTTTTCAATCAATTTAATTATATCTTCATCGATGACTTTGATTTCATTCCTGATTTGTGAGAGTTTTTTCATTGCCGACCACTACCTTCCTATCTGGGCACCATTATTATTTACTTTTGTCCTTATAATCCTTCCATCAAGTACCGACCAGGCATCTGCCACGCGGTTAGCCGTCTCCCCATGTGCCAGTGCAGTATATGCCGGTCCCGTGCCCGAAAGACTGGTACCTTCAACTCCTGCTTCCAGTGCCATCAGCATTGGTCCAGTATCAAAACCAAGGGCACTACAGTACAGAAAACCATTAAGGGTCATAGCCTTTTCATAATTGCCCTCAATACACAGTTCATAAGCCATATCCACCCAGGGTGCCACAATCCTGGACCGTTTCACATCTGTCTTTGAACTGTACGCTTTTTCCATGGGCGCATAGATTATCACTTCAGATTCCATCACGTCCCTGGATATCAGGGATAGTTCCCTGTTATCTGTAACTACCACGCCTCCCAACATCGAGGCAGCAGCATCATCAAAGGCGCCTGTAATGGTAACCCTTGCATCTTTGGCAGCTTGCACTCCCAAAAGGGCCGCATCCAATGGTTCCATCTTTTCACCAATAGCATCAAGAGCTGCCAGCACAGATGCATTGGCAGCAGCACTGCTGCTTTTAAGTCCCGATGCAATAGGGACCTCGCTTTTGGTCTTAACCGTAGCGCCGTCCTGGTAATTAAATTTCTCAAAAACCAGTTGAACACACCGCTCAATGAGTTTGGGGTTCCCGCCACCTTTAATAGTGCCTTTTATTCTGTCACTACTGTTCAATTGCACTTCTGCACTGGTCTGAAGGTCGATACCGAAGGCTGACCCTTTCCATGTGGCAATGGCATTGATTATTGTTCCTGCACCCAGAGCTGTGGCATATCCTGTTGAAGTCATAATTGTGTCACGGTTCTGGTATGATCGTAGTATAACTTATAAATGGTTAAATGGAATCAGAGCCGTCTATGTCTGCGAATTTTTCATAGACCGGACAGTTTATGAAATTGTCGCTGTTTAAACAATAGGTTTCTAACTCATCAGGTTTTGGCTTATGGAACTTCGGGTCCAGTTTGCACCAGACACCTGAGATGTATGGGCATCCTTGTGTCATTTACTTCACCTCTTATGGAAAGGATTGTTTAGATGATATTAAGCGTATAGTATATTCGCATTGTATATTCGTATTGTATATGCTTATGGTGTATGCATAAAGTTATATTCGGATAAAATATGCATATTATGTCTCTCTCAACCAAATTAATCTCTAATCAACATTGCATTTTTCAACCAACCCGGACCCGTATTCCATTAATTCCCTGACACGGTCCAGAGATTTCGATTCTGCATATATCCTTATAATCGGTTCTGTACCGCTGGGCCTGATAAGTATCCATCCGTCAGGATACCAGACCTTGAGCCCATCAGTATTATCCACGTCCTGGTCCTGTTCCTTCAGAGCACTTGCCACCTTTTTGACCACATCGTCCAGGTTGCTGCACCGTATCTTGGTCTTGATGTTATGATATTCAGGCAATCCATTCTTCAGTTCAGAAAGTTTCCTGCCGCTGGCAAGTATTTCCAGCATCCTGGCAGCGGTCATTGCACCATCACGGCAATACTGGAATTCAGGAAATATCAGGCCGCCATTACCCTCGCCGCCGAACACAGCCCCGGTATCTATCATCTTACGTGCCACATCAATACTGCCCACAGCAGTCCAGATAAGTTCGCTGCCCTTGGATTCAGTCACGTCCCTTATTCGCAGGGAAGAACTGACCGGGGTGACCACTTTGCCTTTTTTGTGGCTTAGCACATGCCCTGCCATAATAGCAAGCAGGTCTTCTTCGTCAAGGAACTCTCCCATTTCATCTACAAAAGCCACCCTGTCGGCATCCCCGTCATGGGCCACACCCAGATCTGCGCCCGAGGCTTTGACCATGTTCATAAGGTCAGTCAACGCTTCCTTTGTGGGTTCAGGTGCCCTGCCCGGAAATGTGCCATCGGGTTGGGCATTGAGCGTAATGACTTTGCACCCCAGCTGCCGCAGTAACAGGGGGCTCACTTCACAACTGGCACCGCAGCCCGGGTCAACCACAACTGTAAGTCCTGCGTTGCGGATTAAATCCACATCCACCAGTGATGTGATGCCGTCCATATATGTCTTGGGAGCAGTGGAATCCCTGGAAAAACTACCAGTCTGGTCCCATTCTGCTGCATGGAATTGTTGTGAAAAATATATGTCTTCCACTTCTGCCTCGCCGCTGCGGGAGAACTCTGTACCATCTCCTGCGACAATCTTTAACCCGTTATATTCCCTGGGATTGTGGGAAGCGGTTATCATCACGCCGGCATCCGCATGGCTGCGCACATAATACTGTAGTGCAGGAACGGGTAGCACTCCAACCTCCGTAACTTCCAGTCCGGTGGATAACAGCCCTGCTATTGCTGCGCTCTTTAGCATATCACCCGAGATCCGGGTATCCCTGCCTACTGCTACCCGTAGTCCCGAATTGTGCCGTTGCATGTAGGTGCCAAGGCTCTTCCCCAACGTCAAGGCCATATCAGTGGTCAATTCCTTGTTAGCGATTCCTCTAACACCATTAGTACCGAATAATTTCATGTATCTATCACATCTCCAAAAAGAGGTTTCAGACTGAATAAATGTTTTTGCCTGTGCAAAATCGTCTTTGCAATGGTTTTCATGTATGTTCCTATGGAAGTTTGATTTATTAGACTTTGTGTTTTATTAAGGTGGAATGACATCTCTTAAATGAATGAGGCACAAGACGGCTACCATGGAGCAACCCAGCAAAATCATTTACGATAACTCACACTGGGAACTGCTAAAGACATTCAGGGGACGGGCAGCCGGTGTACTATATGCATTGGAACGTGCCGGGTTTGAGTGTTTTGTATACGGCAGCCTTGCCAGGGGTGACGTGTCATCCGGCAGTGACATTGATATTATTATTCCCAGGGTAGTACAATCCTTCAGAGTAGAACTGGCACTGGATGATGTAGGGATTACGAGTCGTAAACTGGTGCAGGCCACACCTGGCGCCCTGGTCAAGGCACATGTACACCTTCCCCAAAAGACAATGGTTACATTCCCTTTGATACAGCCTACTGAAAGGGAACTGGATTTTTATGCCTTTGGAGGTATGATTGGGGTTGAGGGTTTGGAAGATGTCATCAACAACCGCGTACCAGGCGTGGATAAACGGTTGATGTTGATTGAGCCCACAGCTGAAGGTCATGCAGAGACACCATTATCAGACCTTTCGCCTGGTTTAGCGGCAAAGATGATTGGAGTAGGACAGGAAATAGTGGATGAGAGGATACGGGTGCTGCAAAGGCGGGCAAAGGTAGGTACTACAGGTGTGTATCTTGACAGACCACTGGCTCAGGATGAGGGCTTTGAAGCTGTGCTTGAGCAAATCACTGCTTCGGATTCACTGGTGCGAAGACGTGTGAAAAATAGACGAAGACGTTAATGTAAGAACTAAAAATTAATATGTGGTATATTTTTTACCGTAGACCACATCAAATACATATTTAAATCGAATGGCCCTGGTCTTATTAATAAGACCAAAAGCCACCAATTAAGAAAGTTGAATTTTTCAGGTTTCAGTCTACTACTTCAGCAATAGCGAATTTTCGCATTACTTTATTGACTTTAATGGTAACTTCATCTCCGACCTTTGTACCAGGTACGAAGATTATGAAACCTTCAACTTTGGCGACACCGTCGCCTTCTCTTGCTAAATCTTCAATCGACACATCGTAATTTTCTCCGACTGTTACCGGAGCACTGTATTCTTGATTTCCGAACATACTACACATCCTTAAATTTGATTATAAACTACCCTGGCAAAAACACGGAAAAACGTTATTGACGTAAACTTCCATAAATCCTTTAACCAAAACAGTCCCAAATCTTAAACTCACTTATGCCTTCCGTGTATTTAAGATTTTGCTAACAAATAGTGATAAAATGCATCACCCTGATAAAAAATTTGGTGGAATCTATTTAACAACCTAACAACCAGAAAAAAATGTTCGTGTATATTATTTTGATTTAATGGATTCGACATAAGCTTTGAGGGCTGCAATTCCCGTAACCATCCGGGGAGCGTTCTGCTTGACAAATTCCACCTCATCAGCCATTGTCTTTGGGGGATTTGCCCTGAATCTCTCAAACACTTCTTTTCCGTTATAATCCACAAATGCTATACGAGCACCATAATCATCAGGTTCCAGCAAACATGCATCCCCGGTTACAGTGGCTATGTGGTGCGGGTGTGATATCAATGAATGTCCCAGTTCATTCGAGTTCTTGACACCTTTTCTCATAAGGTCATTTTTCAGTTCATTGAAATCTGCAAAAAAGTAGAATCCACCATGAGGTGTTGTGGCATTTACACCATCGACCTCATTAAATCCCTCACTCATGAAGGTCCCCATGATGCGGTGTATCTCCCTGGTTATCCTGAAATATTCTTCAATCTCCTTATTGGGCGAATAGGCAGTCACTGCTGCATATTGTGTGGGTGTGGAAACATTGGTATAAACGGTTGCGGCCACTTTTGTGAATGCTTCAATAAGTTTTTCCGAACACTCATCCGGCAATATGACAGAGCCTAAGCGGTACCCTCCTGCAGACCTGTCCTTGGACAGTCCATTGGTGATAAAGGTGCCTTCAGGGTATATGGTACCCATACTGGTAAAGTTCCCAATTTCATAAGTGGTCAGGGCATATATCTCGTCTGCTATCACCAGGGTATTATGACGGCGGCAGACCTCGGCGATACTCTCAAGTTCATTCTTAGAATAGACCACCCCGGTGGGATTATGGGGATTGTTAAGCAACAATGTATGCTGGTCCCCTTCCAGCCCGGATATGAATTCGTCCAGGTCATCCGGCTGGATTCTGTAACCGAATTCCGGTTTCAGGTGAAAGGTATGGAAGTGCTTATCAAGCAGGGTAATCTGGGGAGAATACCCAATCCATGAAGGAGAAGGTATCACTACACCACCTTGTACAATATCAAATATGATATGGATAAGGTCCTTGGTTCCGGGACCCACTATTATCCTTGATGGATCCACATCCAGACCGAAGTGCCGATTATTAAAACCTGCAATGGCACTGCGAAGTTCAAGTATGCCTTCGGCTGCTGAATAATGTCCATTGTCCACATTTTCTGCCAGTGCTTTTTGAAGGGGGGCTGGCACATGGAACGGAGATTGCCCGAAGGCAAACCCGTGATAATCAAAACTGCATGAAATATTGGAACATTTTTTTCGATGCTCGGCAATCATTAAACCAATCCTGAGATTTTCAGGCATTGTTATGGCATCAACATGCGGTTCAACAAGAATTTTATTAGTCATATTAACTCCTGATTTATTATCTTATACATGCCCAATCCCGATATGACTTGAGATCCAGACATTAATTGTCAAATTCGATGGCTTCCTTTCCCAAAAAATATCCCAATATGGTCCTGATGCCAACAATCGCACCAAGCAGGATTATCTCATCCTGGGTGGGAGCTACAATAGTCTTAAGAATATCACTTGCAATGAGAAAATCCAGCCCAAAGATAATCTTATGTGTAAAATCCCTGCGGACATCATGATAGTCCAGTGAAGTTCTCCTTATCTCTAATTTCAAGGTATTTATTGCTGCCAGGGCACCACCGTAAAGTATAATTACAGCACCTATTGACGCAAATACCATGGCAGAAATATCAATGAGATATTCTAACATAAAATTAGATTGTACCTTGACTTATAAAAATAAATGCTTTATTTTGACAGTGAATATTCCATTTTACCACAGCCTATCTGCTCGGCATACCTGAGGTGTACAATCGGGTCGATTCCCCACACATCGGTTATACTCCTGCCGTGATGCCCCATCTTTCCATTTATGAGGTCCATGGTTGCCGCATCTATTGCCACCGGGTCAGTAGAAGCTGTAATTCCAACATTTTCTGCAAATAGAGGGGCTGAAAAATTGAAACAATCACACCCAGGGGTCAGGTCATATATCCAGTTGATATAACCGATATTGCCTGACAGGCACTTGATAGGGCCCAGTGCCGCCTCACCCAGCAGTTTTTGCATTTCCACATCTACGTCATCAGGCGCAATGATAGCTTCCTGCGGGCAAGAGTCCATACATGCCAGTTCACCCCGGCACAGTTCATGGTCCACCCGGGCCTGAGTATCTCCTAATACCAGGGCGTCCCAGGCACATATATCGATACATTCGCCGCAGGCGATGCATTTTTCAGGGTCAATTGTTGGCTTGCCCACCTCATGCACCCTGGTCTTACCTTCT
>JAUWTY010000062.1 GCA_030614485.1 Methanosarcinales archaeon
CTGCCATTGCCATACTTGACAGGGCGGTCAGTTACTGGGGATTGGTGGTTGTGGGTGCGGTGGTGTACGGGGTTAGCGGGAGGAAATGAGATAAACTCGTTGTCGTGCGTGGAACAATTGCACTAATACACCAGCAAGTAAAACCATGCAGGGATGAACATTATTTCCTTATCTTCAATAACCCTGATCTCAAACAGGTTTTTTGTTACCAGTATCCCTTTCATTGACCCGAACGTCTTCATGAACTTAAGCAGCCCTTTCAGGTCGCCAGATACTATATGATTCTGGTATTTTATTTCCACTGGCACAAGGGATTCGTTTTCCAATACTACATCTACTTCATTTTTCTGTTTATCTCTCCAGAAAAACTCGCCTGCAAAAATGGATTCTACGTACTGGCCCAATATCTGCTCCACCAGCATATTCCTCCCAAAACCCAGGAGGGCAAAAGCTATCGAAGGATGCACTGCATATATCTTTTTGTTCCTGCGCGCACGTTTTGCAGGGCTGATTGAGTATACTTCAGATATTTTGATAAGAAATGCCGAGCGCAGGTAGAACAGGTAATTGCTAACGGTTTCGTAGTTGGCATTGAAGATGTTGCATAGGTTCTTTATTTCAAAGAGATTGGATGAATTGCTGCATGAGTATTTGAAAAGTTCGAACAGCAGGTCCCGTCTCCTTATTTCGAATATGGCGGGTATGTCCCTGTAGATTATCTTTTTTACCACCAGTTCTTTTATATATTTCCTTATAACCGGATCATCGTCCTCATTTACCAGTTCGGGAAAAGCACCTTTGTAGAGGTACTCCAGGAATTCGTGTTCAAAGTATTCTTTTTCTGTGATATGTTTTGTATACAGGTCTTCAATAGCTGCCGTGTCGTCAAAGCCGATTTCTATTGCATCCACTTTTTTCCCTCTAAGGTTCAGATATTCCCGAAAGTTCAGGGGCTCAAGTTTGAATGTGATCATCCTGCCTGTCAGGGTTGCCCTGGATTTGCTCAGTTCAAGGGATTCGGAGCCGGATATTATGAATTTTACATTCCTCTGGTCATAGTATCTTTTAAGTACGCCTTCCCAGTCATCTACATAGTGTATCTCATCAAGGAAGATGTACCCGGATTTGAAATTGTTTATGAAAAAATCGATGACAAAGAGCAGCACTTCTTTTTTCTGGGTCTCTTCTTCATCAAAGGAAAAGAATGCGGCATTGCTGCCAAGTGTTTCGATTACCTGGCGCATCAGGGTTGTCTTCCCTGTTCTTCTGAGTCCAACGATGGCAATGGCCTGTTTTTTCTCAAGCCACTTATATATTTCAGAATAGAGTTCACGCTTGAATTCAGGTACTTCGACGCTCACTCCTCTCAGATGGGGATTATATTCCTGGATGAGTCGGGTTATATATTCTTTGTCCATGTTGTAGTATGATTAATTTCTGACTTTATATTTGTTATGGTGTGATTAAGAGTGTAGATTAGTTGTATTTGTGATTTTTAGTGTATTGCTGCTGGCACTACCTGTTGGAGTTAGCGGCCTGGGTGCGGTGGAGTTCGCCATCGTGGGTGCGGTGGTGCTGGTATATTGTGGATATAGGGGTGTAGCCAAGATGTTATTCAGTCAGCCATGCTCTCAACGTGGCGGGGTCTGGACTGCTTAGTACTTGCCAGCGGCGGGATGGCTGAACTGGTGAAAAATCGGGTGGATGGGCGTAACCATAATGGCAATCGCCACATCCAGTGCAGCATTGAAAAAGTATGAAACAGTTTCATTTTATTATTCTGGTAAGCAGTGATTTTTTTATGAATATGGAATTGTGGGGGCAGAGTTCAAAACAGGTGTAACACTGCACACACTTCGCATCATCGATTTTGACGGGGTATGGCAGTTCTATAGCGGCTGTAGGGCAGTTCTCGATACATGCACCGCATTCCTGGCACTTATCCTGGTCAATCCTGGGTTTCATTGAATAGAACCTGCTAAGATACCTGATGAGGAATGCGGGTAAAGCAGCATAAGGTGCCTGACCTGGACGCTCAAATTCTACTCGTACCTTATCAATAGGGTCACCCAGGAGCATAATTTCTTCAGGCGTGGCCGGCCCCCAACCCCTTGAAGCGGCATCTGTAGTGGTCACGATGTCATTTGGGTCAAAACCGATTAACCTGGAGGCAATCATATCCAGTGCCACGCAGTTTTCAGATGCCATTATCACTCCCACATCCACCGGGTTGCCCCGGGACGGGCCGCTCCCTTCCATCCCTACTACGCCATCCAATATGGCAAGCGCAGGCGGGCACACTGAAAATATATCCACCACAGCCTGGCTGAAAACATTGTTCTTACCCAATGCATGCGCCTTTTTCCTGATCTTGGCTGGTACGGTCCCGAACATGTTCTTGATGGCTCCTGTGAATAGGGTAAGTTCGTGGGTTTTGAGTTTTGGCAGCGTTATAATTACATCGGCATCAAGCACGGGTTTGGCTACATATATCGTATCTAACTGTTTTCCATTCCTGATGTCGACCTTCTGGTATCCACACACATCAAAATTAGCAACTTCAACACCAAGTTCTTCAGCTACTCTTTTTATCCCTGAAACCTCCAGGGCCTCAGCGGTGGCGCCGGGGTGTACCATACCTGCCCCGTCCCCGACAATGGGAATTCCTCCCGCATCCTGTACCAGTTCGATCACTACCGACACCACTGATGGATGGGTGGTCACGGCATCCTCAGGGGGCCTGGCAGACAGCAGGTTGACCTTCAATAACACCCTGTCGCCTGGATGTACGATATTATCCAGGCCTCCGATAAGTTCCAGTGAACTGGCAATGGCTTCCTTCACGTTAGCGTAATCATCACAATGTACAATGGAGACCGAAGTCATCTGTTTTTCAGGCTTTAGCATACCAACTCTACTCCTTATCTTAGATTAGTAGAGTATAATATACATAAAATATATCTAAACAGGCTGTCCCAAAAAAAACTTTTCACGACACCTTGAAGTTCTGAAAGTTTCCAACATTCGGAATTAACATCTTAATTCACTTAAATTTTATACATACATGGAAATCCACAAATCTCAACAAAAACGTGTTTTTAAACACCAATTACAACATTTTTCGTGCCCACTCCAAACTGATTTACCCCCTGAATAGCATTGTACAATCTTTGAAAAGAAGTGCACGTGGATATAGAAATCCGAAGAACTTTATGGTGATGATTTATTTAAGGTTGGCCAAATTGGAGTTTAATTTACCCACATGAAATAGCGAAGAGGCAATAATCTCCTATACCGATAACCAATAATAATAACTCACCACCATCACACATCCGTTACTATTATATAGAAGTACAAACAGTTAGAAGTGTTCTTATTATACAATATAACACCATTTAGTTAATATCTTTGGAGGAAATAATCGATGGCAGGAATGGGCGGACAGCCAATAATAATCATTGACCCGGACAAATCAAGGACTACAGGTCGGGATGCACAATCCATGAACATTACAGCAGCAAAGGCAATTGCAGATGCTGTGAAAACCACACTTGGTCCAAAAGGAATGGACAAGATGATGGTAAACGCTGTGGGTGACGTCATGATAACCAATGACGGTGCAGCTATTTTAAGGGAAATGGATGTGCAGCATCCGGCTGCCATGATGATGGTACAGATATCAAAGACCCAGGAACAGGAAGCCGGAGATGGCACCACCAGTGCAGTTGTGCTCGCAGGCGAACTCCTTACCCAGGCCCAGAAATTGATAGAACTTGAGGTCCATCCCACATTGATCGTCAGCGGATACAAACTGGCAGCAAAAAAAGCACAGGAAATCCTGGAATCCACTTCCATCCAGGTTACAGATGATGACAATGACATACTGAGAAAGATTGCTCTTACCGCACTTTCTGGAAAAGGTAGCGAGATTGCCCTTGATGATCTGGCAGACCTTTGTGTGGAAGCCATCAAGGCAATAACAGATGAGTCCCAGACCGATATCAGACATAATATCCAGATAATCCACCAAAAAGGCGGCTCGATCAAAGATACCAAACTCATCAAGGGTATGGTCATAGACAAGGCCCGGGCTCAAAAGAACATGCCTAAATGTATAGAAAATGCGAAGATTGCTGTGCTGGATGTGGGTCTAGAGGTACAGAAGACCTCTACAACTTCCAAAATAAAGATATCTACTGTGGAACAGCTTGATGAAGCATACCATGAAGAATACCAGACCGTAAAGGAACAGGTGGACAGTTTGGTTGAAGCAGGAGTAAACGTGCTTGTCACAGAGAAAGGTATTGATGACATTTCCCTTCATTATCTGGGCAAAAAGAAAATCCTGGCCATAAGAAGGGTGAAAGAAGACGACATTACAAGAATCGTCCGTGCCACAGGCGCTGTTTTGCGCTCTAATACCACGGATATTACTCCCGATGACCTGGGTTCTGCTGCAATTGTGGAAGAAAGAGGACTTGGCAACTACAAGATGATGTATTTTGAAGGGTGTGAAAACCCGAAAGCAGTTACTGTAATGATTCACAGCGGTGCCGATTATATCACTGAAGAAGTGGAGCGAGCCCTGGACGATGCCCTGAATGTGGTCAAGGTAGTGCTGGATGAGAAGAATGTGATGTTCGGTGGGGGCGCACCCGAGGTTGAGACAGCAATGCAACTGCGCGATTACGCTTCATCCCTGCAGGGGCGCGAACAACTGGCAATTTCAGCGTTTGCCGAAGCAATGGAAGGACTCCCACGGGCTCTTGCACAAAATGGAGGACTTGACCCGGTGGATGTCCTTGTGGAAATGCGGTCCGAGCATAAGAAAGGTAATAAGACCGTGGGCCTGGATGTAAATACCGGCAAGGTAATGGATATGAAGGATACCAGTGTGGTAGAGCCGTTGAAGGTTAAGGTGCAGTCAATTAAATCTGCCACCGATGCAGCTTCAATGATACTCAGGGTGGATGATGTATTTGCATCTAAGTACACTGGACTCATGGACGTCAAACCCGAACACAGGATAGACAGTTATGATGGTATCCAGGCACCCGATATTGGGGACGATTATTAAAAAGGGGATTGCCACGAAAGTATTGAATCAGTATCCAGTAGGGGCATGAAATGAAAAAGAGGAAGAAGGTTGAGGTTGACCTATCAATAGATGAGATAGATGAACCTGAGGAAGAGATAACGACGCAGGAAGACCAGAAACAGGGCATCGCAAATGGGGAAATGGCAGTTGAGGAACCATCAACAGAAGAGGTATTGGAGCGGTCAGTAGAGGAATTAGCCTGTGAGCTGGATGAATCAAGGGGACTTGCGTTGGATTACCTGAACCATCTCCAGCGGCTTACTGCAGAGTTTGACAATTACAAAAAACGGATGGATAGAGAACGGTCAGAGATTATCGAATATGCAAGCTTTGACCTTGTAGCAGAACTCATCGATGTGATGGAGAACATGGAGCGGGGGATTGCCAGCGTCAGGGAGTCTGAGGACAGGGATTCCATTTTGAAGGGAATGGAGATGGTATATAACCAGTTGAAAAGCATCCTTGAATCAAGGGGTCTTGAACCCATTGATGCGGTGGGACAGAAGTTCGACCATCAATGTCATGAAGCAATGATGAAGGAACCCTCTGACGAGTGCCCCAACAATACTGTGATAGAAGAGTTCCAGCGGGGATACAGGATAAAGGACAGAGTGGTTCGATATTCAAAGGTAAAGTTATCTGAGAACAAAGAGAAATAGTTGATAAATATAAGAAAGTACTATTATAATAAGATGAGGTGAAGTATTAAATGGCAAAGATAATTGGAATTGACCTGGGAACCAGCAATTCGGCGGCTGCAGCTCTTATAGGTGGCCGTCCTACGATAATACCCAGTGCAGAAGGCACAAGTGTGGCCGGAAAGGCATTCCCGTCAGTGGTGGCTTTCACCGAAGATGGGCAAAAACTTGTTGGAGAACCTGCCCGCAGACAGGCGGTAAGCAATCCTGAAGGCACTATCATGGCCATCAAGCGGAAGATGGGAACTGGTGAAAAGGTTGATGTCAGGGGTAAGGAATTCACTCCACAGGATATTTCTGCTTTTATTTTGCAGAAAATTAAGCAGGATGCAGAAGCGCACCTTGGTGATAAAGTGGAGAAGGCGGTCATAACCGTACCTGCATATTTCAATGATAACCAGAGACAGGCTACCAAGGATGCGGGTGAGATAGCGGGTCTTGAAGTTGTGCGTATTATCAATGAACCTACCGCTGCTTCGCTGGCATTTGGACTTGATAAGAAGGGCGACCAGGAGATACTGGTGTACGATTTCGGTGGTGGTACCCTTGATGTTACAATTATGGAAATGGGGGGAGGTGTGTTCGAGGTAAAATCCACATCAGGTGATACCCACTTGGGTGGTACTGACATGGATCAAATACTCATAGATTACATTGCTGAGGATTTCAAATCAAAAGAGGGAATTGACCTCAGGAATGATAAGACCGCTGTACAACGTCTGCGAGAAGCTGCAGAGAAGGCCAAGATCGAACTTTCGACCACAATGCAGACTTCCATCAACCTGCCGTTCATTACTGCTGACCAGGCAGGACCCAAGCATCTTGAGATGGACCTTACAAGATCCAAACTGGAAGAGCTGGTCATGCCTGTAATCGTGAAGACCCGCCAGCCTCTGGA
>JAUWTY010000070.1 GCA_030614485.1 Methanosarcinales archaeon
TTCCTTTGATTCCATGATACAGGACTGGTCTGCCCTGACCATGGTCACAGGAGAACTAAATCGGTCACAAATACACCAATCCATATTACCCCATATTGCCGATGGTGTCATATATCTGGACAGGGAGTTGATAGGGGACATTGTCGTTCGGAAAATGGAAATAATGAAATGGCGCGGCATGGGAAACAACATGGACAGTACATCTTCTGCACATGAGTTCAAGATCAACTCAAATGGTATATCCATATTCCCTAAACTGAAACCCACTTCCACCCCTCTGCCGGTAGGTGAGGGTAGATTATCCACTGGTGTGAATGACCTTGACGATATGATGCGTGGAGGTATACCAGAGCAATCTTTTATAGTGGTGAACGGCGGTGCTGGTGTAGGCAAGACTATAATGGGGCTTCAATTTATTTTTGCAGGTCTTAAACAAGGTGAACACTGTATCATTGTACTTTTTGAGGAGAAGCAGGAACAGTTGGTACATGAAGCAGGCAGGATGGGATGGAAACTCGAAGATTTCATCACAAATGGTCAGTTACAAATTATTTATTCAAATCCCAACACCATCCTGCCTGATGAACATAACCTGATAATAAAATCTTATGTGGAGGAGATGGATGCAAAACGGCTGTTCTATGACGGTGTGTATAACCTTGAATCTGCACTGCCAGATACACTCGACCTTAAGAAGCATGTCCGTTTGCTCATCGATTTCTTAAAGGGCAGGGGAGTCACTACAATTCTGACCAATGAAGTGCCAGAACTATTCACTCCTGAAAAGACGCCTGAACCTGGCATATCATCCCTCGCAGACGGCATCATCATGCTGCATTTCCTGGACCATCAGAACCGATACGAACGTGCCATGTCCATCCTGAAACTAAGGGGCACCGACCATGACAGGTCTGTACGGAAATATATAATCGGGGATAAAGGAATTGAGATGGTCCAGAAGGGATTTGCTGTGAAATATAGTGAAAAACCAAAGAATGTTGACTAATTAACTGTAAATTCCAACACGTTATGAGCAATAAACCACAGAGGGCACAGAGTACACAGAGGAGAAAAAAGGATACAAGCTCTGTGTTCCTCTGTGCTCTCGGTGTACTCTGTGGTTAAATTATAATTATCTGAAAATCAAAGTCTTAAGAAATCAGTATCGATGAATTTCTATTGAAGTCATCTATCGATAACTCCTGTCGAAGTCATCTATCGACAACTTCTATTGAAGTTATCTATCAAAGATTGTGTTCTTGACTATAAAAAAAAATAAAGTGACCTATTCTGGTACGAACTTAGTACCGTAATAGATCATGCCCTTCTCGCTTTCCTCGCCAAGTTTCCTGAACACTGAGCGCACCCTCATCCCAATCTCCATTTCCTCTTGTCCACATACCACCTGTCCAGTCAGGGATGGACCTTCGTCCAGTTTTATGACAGCCAGGTTATAAGGTGCCTGCATTTCATAGCCCTTGGCAGCGGTATGGATAACGGTGTAAGTAATAACTTCACCTTTGCCCTCGAACTTGTGAGGCTCAATTTTGCCATCCCTGCGGCATATGGGACACATCTGCCTTGGCGGGAAATAATGTTCTCCACAGGTGGTACAATGGGTACCTATCAGATTATACCTGTTTGGTATATTTCTCCAGAATCTCGCAACTGTCATTTAAATCACCTGTTCCTCGAAAGTATATGTACAACAGCAGTCCCGCCGGAACCGCCCACGTTATGGGTCATCCCAACTTCAGCGCCATCTATCTGGCGCTTGCCTGCATTCCCCCGCAGCTGCTCGGTAATTTCCACAGCCTGCTTGATACCTGTAGCGCCGACCGGGTGTCCGCACGCTTTCAGGCCGCCGGATGTGTTCACTGGTATCCGCCCACCGATGGCAGTTTCGCCTGCTTCGGTAGCCCTGCCGCCATCTCCCTTCTTGAAGAATCCAAGGTCTTCGATGGCACAAATTTCAGCTATGGTAAAGCAGTCATGAACCTCGACCATGTCGATATCGTCTGGCGTCATCCCTGCCATTTTATAGGCTCTCTGTCCTGCTACCACCGAGGAGTCCAGCGTAGTGATATCTGCCCTGTCATGTAGTGATATGGGAGCACTGGCCTGGGTTGCAGCTTTCACATACACTGGTGTATCAGTATATTTTTTGGCAATATCAGCCGCAACCACCACAACAGCAGACGCTCCATCTGATATTGGCGAGCAGTCGAACATGTGCAGTGGGTCAGCCACCATATTTGAGTTCAATACTGTATCAATGGTTATCTCGTTCCTGAACTGGGCAATGGGGTTCATGGTACCGTTATGATGGTTTTTCACAGAAGCCGCTGCAAGTTGCTCAGACGTGGTGCCGTGCTTATGCATGTGAAGTCTGGCTATCATGGCATACAATCCCGGAAATGTGGCGCCCATTATGCCTTCCCATTCCCTGTCAGCTGCTGCCGCCAGTGCATCAGTGGCCGTATTCATACCCACATCCGTCATCTTCTCTGCGCCCGCTGCCACCACAACATTATCATATCCGGAAGCCACGGACAGGATGGCCTGGCGTAGTGCAAGACCGCCTGAAGCACATGCAGCTTCAACTCTTGTCGCAGGCACATTCAGGGTGCTGGCAAGCCCTGCATAATCGGCGATGAGACTACCAATATGTTCCTGTTCAACAAACCTGCCGCCGCTCATATTGCCAACATACAGGCTGTCTATCTCTTCACCCTGGATACCTGAATCCTCGATTGCTGACACACCCGCCTCCACGAACAGGTCCCTGAAGGAATGGTCCCACAGTTCTCCGAACTTGGTACAGCCAATTCCAATAATTGCTACATCTCTCATTTTAATCACACCTTTATCTTGCCTTTATGTTTGGCATAGGTGGCATAATCCATGTAAATAGGATTCTTAAGCAGTTCTTCAACTTTAGGCCCGGCATCACGTATCTCTTCAATCCTGTCGGTCACGGTGATGCTGAAAGCATCACTACCGGCACCAGAGCCAAATGCTGTCATGAATATCCTGTCCCCTTCCACGGCCTGGTCAAGTATGGCAGCCAGTCCTATCATGCATGAGCCAGAATACGTATTGCCCAACATGGGCACCACAAGTCCGGCCTTTATCTGCTCAGGAGTGAAACCCAGTTTACGGGCCACATTTTGCGGAAATTTGCCATTAGGTTGGTGGAACACTGCATAATCATAATCTGAAGGTTTTGTTCCAAGTTTATCCATCAGGCCGGATGCCGCAGAGGTCACGTGCTTGAAATAACCCGGATCTCCCGTGAACCTGCCTCCGTGTTCCGGATAAGGCATGCCTTCCCGTCTCCAGAAATCAGGGGTATCGGTTGTGAATGAAAATGTATCCTCGATAACTGCTGCCAGGTCACTGCTGCCTATTATATAAGCCGCCCCTCCGGCTGCTGCAGTATATTCCAGTGCATCCCCGGGAGCACCCTGGGAAACGTCAGCACCGATGGCCAGTCCAATATCGATCATGCCTGCACCGACCAGTCCCATACAGGTCTGGATGGCAGCTGTGCCTGCCTTGCATGCGAACTCAAAATCAGCGGCCGTCAGGTTGGGTTCTGCGCCAACAGCTGCTGCCACAATGGTGCTGGTGGGTTTCACAGCGTATGGGTGACTTTCAGACCCGCAGTAAATTGCACCAAACCTGGAAGCATCGACATTGCCCCTGTTTATGGCATTGCGTGCAGCCTCTACTGAAATGGTTATTGCGTCCTCGTCCAGACCAGGGACTGATTTTTCTTTCACCTTCAATCCGCCGATAATACTTTTTGCATCATCTCCCCAAACGGCTGCAATCTCTTCTAGTTTTATGCGATATCTGGGGACATACGCACCGTATGAGACAATTCCTACTTTCATATGTTACACCTTTTTATCTGGAATATTATTACTGATTTATTAATATATCTAAGATGATAATAATCAACAAATAAATCTATTGTGGTCACACCTTACGTTCATGAAGTCCTTTTATAATCGATTCCATTGACATGTTTGTCGACATTAAAGGAATGTTCTCAGCCTCAGCGATTTTCTTTGCCACCGGGTCCACTTCGGTCCCATCAAGACCATGAAGTACGATTACCCTGGGTTTTAGATTGGTGACCCGTATTGCTACCATCGGTGACCTGCCAGTGGAAATGCCCGTGAAAATCAATGCTCGTTCAGTACTCCAGCCATAAAGTTTTTGAAATTCATGAAATGGCATATCAAGGATGGCTTTCAAACTGTCGATGATGGTGTATCCGTATATCTGTTTTTCACTTTCTAATTCGGGTCTGTGTATAAATTGGGCATCTATGAGGGTCGAAAGCTCATCAAGGGACATGGGAGTAGTATATTCATGGATATCATAGATGATATTTGGATCAAAACTCCCTGATACCATGCTCTCATAGGCATGTATCTTCTTACTACCTCGTTGCTTATCAATATCAAGCAATGCATTGACTATCTTGCTTACAATGACCGTACCAGGGGATTTTCTACGCCCGCTCTCATAATCGCTTATAACCGAAGGGGATACTTCAAGATGACTGGATAAGTCTGACTGTGCCACGTCAAAATTCACACGCCATTTTTTCATTACCTCGCCAGGTCTGTCAGACAAGGTTATCTCACCTGCCATTTTTTCAGCAAGACGGTTTTTTATGTCAGCCTCGTGCTTGTCCCCTATCATTCTATGTCTAATTTACCTGCACTCAATATAAACCTAACGAATGCGACATCGACATCTGACGAATCGGTCTTCAGGGGTCATAACTATATAGTATTATCAAATATCGCATATCAGAATCAACAAGGAATGTTTTGTTTATGACAGATGCAGAAATAAAAGCTGAACTCCTGGCTGTGGGTGCTGTGGATATTGACATGGTATTGCTGGGCAATATCACTGTTCCAACTGCTGGTCCGGGAGCAGGCAACACTGCTTTTTTCTTTAATTGGAACGGGCACAGGGTCAGGCTGTCCGTCGATGATGGGTCTCCGCTAAGGGCTGTAGATGATAATGGCGATGTGGTGATACTAAAAGGCGGCAAAGAACTGGTGCGAGGACAACTGGAAGAGGAACTCATCCACTGTCCAGAACAGGCATATATCACTATCAGTGAGCGGTGTGTCTTCGACTGCAAATATTGTCCGGTACCAAAATTGTCAGGCGATATTAAAAGCCTGGACAAGATCGTAGGCATGGTGGATGAGGCCAGCAAAAGCGGGAAACTGCAAGCTATATCAATCACTTCGGGTGTAGCAGATACTCCCGAGAACGAAGTTGACCGGGCTGTTGAAGCCATCAGGGCTCTCGTTAAATATGATGTGCCTATTGGTGTGTCGGTCTACCCCACTGCAGATTCAACGCGGTTGCTAAAGAAAGCCGGAGCTGTGGAGATAAAATATAATGTCGAGACTATGGACAGAGAGATATTCGACCGTGTTTGTCCTGGCATGGACCTGGACTTTATCAAGGATAGTCTAACAGAAGCGGTCAGCATGTTTGGCAGGAACCTGGTATTTTCTAATTTCATAGTGGGTCTGGGTGAAACAGACGAGACTGTGGAAGCAGGGCTGGAAGAACTGGCTTCAATGGACGTTGTGCCTATTGTCAGGGCTGCCAGTATGCATCCATTGCGTGAGGGGGAGGTTGATATACAGCGCCCTACTGCAACCAGATTATTAAAACTGACTAAAATATTACGCCGTATACTGGATGAACACGGCCTGCGCGCTGATGTGTCCCAGACCATGTGCCTGCCCTGTACTGGTTGTGATATAAATCCTCATATCGACATGTGAGTTAGCTGATACTATGACTAACGTGCAGCTTAAAAAAGACCATATCAGGCTGCTTGATGACGAACTGACCCTCCATCCCTCTAATGAGGCGTGTGGTGTATTTATTGGCAGGAAGGAGAAAAGCAGCATCATTGTTGAGATTGTTTTGCCAATTAAGAACTCAAGACCGTCCGACAGGAGCTTTGAACTGGATTCAAAGGAACATTATGAAGCCTGGAACCGGGCAGATGAAGAGGGGATGGAAATAGTAGGGGTGTACCATACCCATCCACATTCAAAAGCAAGTCCTTCAGCGTGGGATAGGGAAAGTATGGAAAACTACCAGACCCTGTGGGTCATTGTCGGTGTTGACGGGGTAAAAGGGTATGTATGGGACGATGGTGTTAAACAGATTGAGATTATTGCAGTCGCTTAATG
>JAUWTY010000038.1 GCA_030614485.1 Methanosarcinales archaeon
GGTTACTTTTATCAGGGATTTCAAGAAATTCTATGTGGGACGGTTTTTGAGACTGGACATGATTGCGGTGCGTTCTACTTCGGGCGACCCGGGCAAGTTCAGGGACGCGGTCTCAAAAGTGATGGAGAATACAGAACTACCGCTCATATTATGCAGTCTCGATCCTGAAGTGCTAAAGGCCGGCCTTGAGGTTGCGGCTGAGAGGCGGCCGCTGTTGTATGCGGCTACCAAAGATAACTGGCAGGCTGTGGCCGACCTGGTGCTTGAGTATGATGTACCTACGGTGCTGTTCGCACCTGATGACCTGGATACGTTGAAAAGTCTGGCAAGTACGTTCCTGGAGATGGGACGGGTGGACCTGATACTTGACCCGGGTACTAATCCCCAGGGTAATATGCTGCGGGAGTCTTTTGAGAATTTCCTTAAATTGAGGCGCGCCGGCATTAAGGAAGGACAGCGTGAAGTGGCCTTCCCGCTTATGTCTGTGCCAATGACCGCGTATTTGACTGGTGGAGATGCCGTATCTTCCAGTTACTGGGAGACTGTGCTGGCCGCGGTGTTCTCTGTACGGTACGGGGATATCATGATACTGCACAGCATCGAACCCTTTGCTCTGCTCCCTGAAATGCATATTAGGGATACCATTTATACCGACCCGAGGACGCCGGTCAAGGTGGATTCAAAGGTGTATGAAGTGGGTTCTCCGGGCAAGGATTCACCTGTTATCGTTACCACCAACTTTGCATTGACATACTATACGGTTGAAAGCGACCTTGCCAGTAGCGGCATTGACTGTTACCTGCTGGCTGCTGATACTGACGGTCTGGGAGTAGAAGCTGCGGTGGCAGGTGGTCAATTGACAGGCCAGAAGATAAATGATGAGTTCAAAAAGTTAGATTTCGATTTCAGTGAAAAGACCGGGCATAACACGATAATCCTGCCGGGTCTGGGTGCAAGGTTGCAGGGCGACCTTGAGGATGCTACCGGTTTGAATGTGCTGGTTGGCCCTCAGGACAGCGGGCAGATACCGCCCTGGATGGAAAAGAACTGGCCACCAAAGCCTAAGTAGGGCTAAAACTGAAGTACTTTAAACATTAAGGAGCAAGGAATGGAGGCTACTGTATCTTCCTACACTTTTTTACGGGCGCCTCTATCTGCTCCTGAGTGTCAGACTATTGTGAATCTGCTCAAGTACATTTGTTGGTATATCTACGCTTCCACCACCAGCGTTCATCATGACCCATGTGTTCAGGGCTGTGGTCATAGTCAGGGCAATCTTTTCTTCGTTTGTCCTATCCGCTATCCAACTGGCAACTTCAGATTTGTTCCGGATATTCACAGCATGTACTGATTCGATAGTTCCCAGATGGGCTGTGACCCTGTCTTCTATGATACTTTTCATGCCTACCTTAAAATTCCTCGCCCACATCAATCTGGTGTTCAAAATGCCCAAGCAGGCATGGCCTGTCTTTCTTTTGTTTATGGGCTGCCTTCTTCTTTTCTTCAAGGGCATCCACAGCAATTTGAAGTTCGGTGTTATCAGCTTCAGGATGGTGTTGCAGTTCCCATTTAATTTGTTCAATAATGAGTTCAAGCTGGGAAGATGACATTTCCCTGTATCGTTTTTTCAGGTATTCTATTTCAGACCCCATGATATACCTCCCTTGCCCTAATTTGGGCAGGAGTTTATCTCCAAATAAAAATGGAGCGACAAAGCATTTAATGTTGTTGGGTGGAACACCGAAGATTTTATGTTATATTATAACCTTCAAGCGGGCACGTTTCTGGATAAATCCGATGCCTCGGTGGCTCAGCCCGGCAGAGCGAGTGATTTGTAATCACTAGGTCGGGGGTTCAAATCCCCCCCGAGGCTCCATTTAATTTTATTATAATATTCCAAGTATGTACCCATCTCTATAACATTGCTGAGAAAGTGAGATAAATTTTATATAATAATAGATATATATTCTTTATATAATAATTGACGTATAATCTTTATATAGGTTAACGTTCAAAATAAAAAGTGGTGTTAAATGTTGGATACTTATTATTTTCTTTCGCTGGCTTTTAATTGTGCATCAATTATTCTTGGGTTATTAGGATTATTTTTAGTTATAAAAAATTGGCAGGTCTGGCGAGAAACGAGTTTTGACGTAATAAAAGCCAGGGCATTCCTTGATAAAAAATTCCTGAACAAAAATTGGTTTTACTTAGTGTTAGTTGGTGGAATTATCATGTCCAGGAGGGTCTACAGGTATATTGAACTTAGTTCCAATGGATCTGTAGATGTGGGAGTCAATGAATTGTTATTTGATTTTTTGGGATTTTTCGTAATATTAATTCTTGTGATAATGGCATTTCATTGGTATCAGATTATCCATACCCATTCCTGAAAAATATATTTTACCTGTCTGTACCAGCCATAGCATTTGTTCCAGTAATACATCCAAACATTTATGAACCTCGATAACTACAACAATCAATGGTGAACAATATGGTCAAATTATCCCCTGAAGTTAAGGAAGTAATACAAAAACAAAAACCTCTGCCTATTGCTACGGCAGATAGTAACGGCAAACCAAATGTGATTTTTGTTGGAATGTGGAAATTCATTGATGATGAGACTATAATGATAGTAGATAATTTCTTCAAAAAAACCGCAGATAACTTTAAAGCCAATCCGAAATTGTCCCTTGTGGCTTATGATGCTGAATCCAAAAAATCATATCAAGTCAAAGGTTCAGTTGACTATCTTGAAAAAGGCGAACGTTATGATGAAGCAAAGAATTTGGCTGAATCTAAAAAACTACCCGGAAAGGCTGTAGTGATATTTCATGTGGAAGAAGTCTATGACGCCATATACGGACCAAGCGCCGGTGAAAAAATAGCATAGTTTATTAGAATTTTTAATTAAAATATTTTGGTGATCATTTGACAGAATCAGCAATGAAAAAAAAAGATGAAGAGAACGTATATATTGGTGACGAATTTACTGAAGAAGAAGAAGATTTAAAAGGAAACCAGGAAGTTAACGAGCTTGAAGGTTTGTATGACCTGATGATACCACCTGGTGTGCCTGAATCACTAATTGTGGAACTGGTGGAAGAATTTGATTTGGAACCGGTAACCAGACTGACCAATGTCGAAATAATAGAAGTTGACCAACGCGAAATACTGGTCCTGCGTGGCGATCTGGAAACAGTAAATGAAGCCCATGATTACATGGTCAAGCGGATGCGCGAGATTAGTGATGGGGGATTCAAAAGTCCTTGGGTAGATGATTAAACTTATCTGCTATCATTCAATCTTTCCATGTACAGGGCCGCACCCAGGGCATTAACCAACTGGGGTGCGCCCGGTACTTCTATTTTTGAATCCAGCATGTTGTTTACTGCATCAACGATGCCCGTATTTTGCACCGTACCGCCAATAAGCATCACAGTATCAGCAGGCGGAACCATCTGTGCGATTCGCAGGGCAAAGGCCTGATGCAATCCATATATCACTTCTTCCATACTGAACCCACCAACAAGCTGGGATATCATTTCAGATATGGCGAACACACCACAGGTATTGTTTATCTGAGCTCCTTTTGTTGCCTGGCTGTGCAGTTCACCAAGTGACCCGACAGGTATGTCAAAATAGTGTGCTGCCAGTTCCAAAAATGCTCCTGTACCCGCACTGCACTTGTCATTTATGACAAAGGTATTGTTGCGCAGGTCGATAACTTTGGTGTCCTGCCCGCCTATGTCAACAATAACCTGGACATCCGGGTCATGGTACCTGGCACCCAGTGATGCTGTTGTAATCTCGGTTATAGCAGCAAAATGGGGCACTTTCTTCCTGAAATAGCCAGTGGAAACGATGTTTTTTTCACCCTGTTCGTCATCTATAAGTTCTATCCAGCGCTGGCTCGGTACCACTTTTGAAAAGATAACCTCACCATCCTCCATGTGCACAACTTTGGCAGTGGTACTACCCACATCAAGCCCAATATTCATGGCTTCACTTCCAGCATCTCAGCAAAAGCCTCCAACCTGAGCTTGAGTTGTTCCGGGGACGGCCGGGGCAGGTCTCCCTGCACGGTGAGGATAGGATAGTCAAGATGCTCCCTGAAAATCTCATCTTCCAGGGTATGGTGGCAGGCAAACTGGGTATAGTGTATTACTCCATCCACCCGGCGCCGCTGCAGTTCGTCCTTTATGAGCTCTACCCTGTTCTTAATAGGGCCTGCGAAGGAATAGTCGCTGTAACTGCGGGCCAGGGAGTTCAGGTCAGACCCGTAGAGGCGCAAGAATTCGTAAGGCAGTTCATCGTACACTACGTGCAGTCCGAAACTCTCAGCTGTCTCATGGAAGTCAGGATATATTGGTGGTACGCCAATGAGTGCAACCCGGCTGGAATATTCCACATCAGTCTCTGGTACACTGTCCAGCGTCTTTTCAAATGCATCCGGGTCTCCTGCGAGGTCACTGAACGATATCAGGGCAGAGAATACATCGCTGGCCCGGACACGGTCGTTTACTCTTAGTTCGTCCAGTGCCCTGCCCTTCGACTTCAGGTCTCTTATGAGGGAAAACATCCTCTCGTCTTTTATGCCACCAAGAAACTTGCTCAACTTATCAAGCTGTGACCTCAGGTAATCTGTATCCCTGTCAAAGGGATAGAAAAAATAATGTGTGGGCATGCCGCTTAATTCCACTTTTTGCCCGTCCACCAGTGCATTATGGCAGTCGCCTCCGGCAACCACAACCAGCGAATCAATATCCAGTCCACCATTCAGTATCATATCCCTCCAGATGGCGGTCCAGGCGCACAGTTTACTGCCAGGGCTTAAAGATGATTCCGGCACCACGTTGTTCACATCCATGGGCCGCTTACCGCACGCATAGATGAGTTCAGGGGGAACCAGGGCTGTTATCCCTACCGTTTCTTTCATTGGCTGACAATAGGTGTAGGATATAATATTTCTTACCCTTATCAGGACATTAAATTTTGCACAAAGATTTAATCTTATTAGTTCAATGGGGGACAGGCATGAGACTATCGGATTTTGATTACCATCTGCCCCAGGACATGATAGCCCAGAAACCTGCCAACCCCAGGGATTCATCAAAGTTGATGGTGCTGGATGAAAACGAACGGCATCATCACATTTTCCGTGACCTGCCCCGGTTCCTACACCCGGGTGATCTGCTGGTATTGAACGACAGCAGGGTGATACCTGCCAGGCTGTATGGTACCAAAGAGACGGGGGGCCGGGTTGAAGTACTACTGGTTAACCGGCTGGACGATAAGTATTATGAATGCCTGGTCAGGGGTAAGGTAAAGGCGGGGGCAAAACTGAATTTCAATACCATATCAGGTACAGTGAAGGAGCGGGTTGATACACATACCGGATACAGGTACAATATCAGTTTCCAATGTGATGGTGACATGAACTCCTGCCTATGTGAGGAGGGAGTTATGCCAGTGCCGCCATACATTAAAGAACACCTGGAGGATGGTGAGCGATACCAGACCATCTATTCCAGGGACGAAGGTTCCATTGCTGCACCCACTGCCGGGCTGCATTTTACACCGCAATTGCTTGACAGGATAGAACAGATGGGCGTAAGGCTGGCATTTGTCACTCTCCATGTGGGTGTGGGCACGTTCATGCCGGTCCGTGCCGAAGATGTGGAAGAGCATACCATGGAGAGCGAATACTTTACTGTTGACGAGGATACGGCCTGTGCCATTAATGATACCATAGAAGAGAAAGGGAGGATAATCGTGGTCGGTACAACAACGGTCCGGGCACTGGAAAGTGCCCGGTGGCTGGATGGTAAGATAGCACCATCCCAGGGCTGGAGTGAGATATTCATACACCCGCCTTACAAGTTCAAGACACCGTTGAGCGGTCTTATCACCAACTTCCATCTTCCCAAATCCACACTGCTAATGCTGATCAGTGCCTATGCCGGCAGGGATGCGGTGCTGGCAGCATACAGCGAGGCCATTGATAAGGGATACAGGTTCTACAGTTTTGGAGATGCAATGTTCATACTGAATAACAAGGGAATTAAGTGGACAGAGGAAACAGATGACAGAGTGGTGGCAGGACATGTTTGAAATAGTTCACCAGGAAAAAACGTCAGGAGCCAGGGTAGGAAAACTGACCACGCATCATCAGGTGGTGGATACCCCGGCTTTTATGCCAGTGGCGACCAAGGCCACGGTCAAGACGCTTACGCCCCAGGAAATACGGGAAATGGGGACCCAGGCCATCATCAGTAATGCTTTCCATCTATACCTGAGCCCAGGTCATGAATTAATAAACGAGGCCGGAGGGCTGCATAAGTTTATGGACTGGGACGGAGCTATTTTTACGGACAGTGGCGGGTTCCAGATATTGCGAAAGGAGTTCAAGTTCAAACAGAACAACCAGGGTATAAGTTATGTAAATTCCAGGGATGGTAAGCGGTATATGTACACGCCTGAGATGTGCATGGAGATACAGGGTGCCCTGGGTTCTGACGTTGCAATGGTGCTGGATGATTGTCCGCCATGGGGCAGCACCAGGGATGAAGTCAGGGATTCAGTGTGCCGGACACTGAACTGGGGACAGCGCAGTCTTGATGCCCGTTGTAACGACAACCAGTTGGTCTTTGCCATTTTGCAGGGCGGGACATATCCTGACATGAGGGACGTTTGTGCCCGCAAGCTGGTGGATATTGGTTTTGACGGCTATGGTATCGGGGGTTTGAGTATTGGCGAGCCAAAAGAGGTCATGCATGAGACAATCAGGTTGAACCTGACCCAGATACCGCCTGATAAGCCCCGCTACCTTATGGGGGTGGGCTCGCCCGTAGAATTGCTGGAATCCATTTCCCTGGGTGTGGACATCTTTGACAGTGCGTTCCCCACCCGCAATGCCCGACACCAGACTGTGATGACCAGACACGGGCAGATGGACCTGCGCCGCTCATCCCAGGCCAGGGACTTCAGGCCTATTGATGGAGAATGTGGCTGCTATACCTGCAGGCATTTTTCAAGGGCATATATCTATCACCTTTTCAAGGAATCGGAACTGCTGGCCATGCGACTGGCATCCATACACAATGTTCATTTCCTTCAGGACATTATGAGACAGGCAAGGGTGGCTATTATTGAAGATAGGTTCATTGAATTTAAAGATTGGTTTAAACAGCAATATTTGAGTAAGTGATATCGGGCACTGTTCCAAAAATCTGTTATTTTGTTAACACTGACTTTAGGTAAAATCTTTGTTAATCTGTGTCTGTAAATATAAAAAGACACGGATTTCACTGATTTACACAGATTTGTAGTCGCATCTGCATCTGATATATTCGCTGTATAATTGGATTTTCTCTAAATGCCAAGTAAAAGAGCCTGTATTGAGTAAATTTATATCTATCAAGTAAATTAAAGGACCAGATCCCTGATATCTATATAGTGTGGACTGAGTTCTGGCGGCTCTCCTTCCAATGCCTTGGCATATACATACCAAGTGTCTACCTGGGGTTTAAATTTCTTGATTATATCAAATAGAGGGTCATCTACATCCAGTGGGCAAGAAAAGAAATCTCTCCCGGCATCCAATAAAAAGTTATTGAAATATCCGATCAGGCTTGACATTGCTTCAGGATTTTCTGGTTCGAATGCAGGATCAGTAACATAATACCCTTTAAAATATTCTCCTTCTGCAGGTATCTTTGGCATTTTGGCAAATAGACCCAGCAATCCAAATATTCCTCTCATGACCTTCCATGTAAGTGGTATTTTAGGAAAACACATATCTCCCATTACTGACCAGTCCCATAATCCCGCACATGCTGCGATCTTGCCTTTATCCTTCACTACCCAGAAATTCTCTAATCCGTATGCGGGAATTCCATTTACAGGAGATCCAAAGCTTTCGGGAGTGTATGGTACAAAGTGTGCACGTCCGGAATAATAACCATTGATAAGATTCACTGCTTCAGGAATGTCATTTTCATTAATGCGTTCAATTTCAAATTTTTGTGTGAGATCAGCTTTTTTATAGACAGTCATTGCACATAGCTTGAACTCTCCCACATTAGAATAACCAAGTTTTTCAGTTAACGCCTGGGAAGCATCGTTTGGCTCAAAAATATAGCAATAAATGTGGGCAGATCCAATATCCCTGACATTCTTATCTGCCTCCATTAACAGCTTAGCAGCAATTCCTTTTCTCCGGAACTCAGGATGCACCATCACCTCAGTAAAATAGGCATATGCCTCTTCCTTGAGTGGATCGTGCTTCACGGTCCAGCCTATCCAACCCACCACATTTCCTTCCTCTTCAGCAACGAGAACGTTCCAATTATCGTATAATTCGTATCTTGCGATGATATCACTCTTATCGATCCCCATTGCATAGTTTTCGTTACCTTGCGGGCATAACTTCTCAATATCTAACATAGTGGTGCTATCGCCCTTCTCAAAGGGCCTTATCAAAACCATTATTATTCCTCCAAATTTTGCAAAACATTTTTCATTCCCTTACATATCCCCCGCTACCCCACAATTCACACCCTCCCCACAGGCATAATGCACAGCGCCCGCTCATCATCCTCCATCTGCATTAGCCTCTCCACCTCATCATCATCAAAGGCCCCCACAACCACAGTCCCCAAACCCAGTGAACCCGCCTGCAAATAAACATTCTGGGCCGTATGCCCCACCTCCATGTGCACGTACCTCACCCCCCGCTCACCATACTTCCCTGTAGTCCGTTCATAGACCGCAGCAAACACCAGTACTGCCGCACTGTCCTCAATAAATTCCTGGTCAATCGCAGCAGCACACAGCTCAGCACGCACATCTC
>JAUWTY010000133.1 GCA_030614485.1 Methanosarcinales archaeon
TGGCATCTTCGAAGCATACAGGGAACAGGGTGTTGAGATACCATATCCACAAATGGATGTCCACTTGAAGCAACAATAGAGGAAGTACAAACTACTTCCTTTCCTTTTTTGCTGTAAACAATGTAACACTTATTACTCAAGTAACTACGAGCATCGGTGATGTATTTCATTTTTATCTTCAATGGCATAAAGTCATTTATGACTAATATCAGGTGCCCAACGTAAGGCTTAAATGTAATGAATCGCATTCAAAAGTACCCTAAACATCGTGTAGATACACGGATTTCACAGCGTCCGGATAGTGTAGGGGACTATCATGAAGCCCTGTCGAGGCTTCGACCCGGGTTCGAATCCCGGTCCGGGCGTTTTTTATATTTTTTCATAGGTTTTTGTATTTTTTATATTTTTTATGTTCATTTGACTTGAAAGGATGATCTCCACTACAGGTCCATCTCTTCGCCCAATTGGAATATCTCAACCTCAACCGGGCATTGTCTTTTAAACTCTTCAGGGTCGACTTCCACTGCAGGGAAGGTACCATAATGCATGGGAATTACCAACCCGGGTTTGATCAATTCAACAGCCTTTACAGCATCCCCTATACCCATAGTATACCTATCCCCGATAGGCAGCATCGCAATATCAATCCCCTCATCCCCTATCAATTTCATATCACTGAACAGCCCCGTATCCCCGGCATGGTATATGGTCCGGTTGAACTTCCTGTGCTTCAGGATGAAACCTGCAGGATGACCTTTGTTTGAAGAATGCAGTGCTTCCACCATCTTTATATCCCAGTCCCCAACCGTTATCGTGCCGCCGATGTTCATACCTTCAGTCCTTACACCTTCAGAAGAAACATCCTTAGCAAAATCATATATCGCTACAATCACAGCATTATTGCGCTTCCCTATCTCAAAAGCATCTCCCACATGATCGTCATGGTCATGGGTCAGGCAAATAATGTTACATTCAACATCTCCAGTTTCTGTAGTACAATGCGGATTTCCTGTTAAAAACGGGTCAATGAGCAGGTCTTCAATCAGGAATGCCGAATGTCCGAAATATTTGAACTTCATACTAACCACACACCATAAATAAAAATTATAAACCCGCCTAATACGAAACTGGCTGCGTTCATGATAATGCTCAGGATAAATGACTGATTCAGAGACATCGTCGGTTTGTTCAGTGAATGGATGAGATATCCTTCAAAGACGACGGCAAATAATTCAGACAAAACGACCACCAGGAGGAACACTTTTAGGAATGGGAATATGAACCAGACCACTGGCAGTGAGATAAGATTTGCCATCACTACAGATTTTAGCACACTCTTTGGACGTTTTGTTGCCCAGAGGAATATCAACGCAGCCAGAACCTCAATTATCAGGGTAAGTACCAGTGCCACCAGGAAAAATGGCAGCCTTTCTACTGCCTGGATGGTTTTTTCCTCTACAAGCAATCCCGTATCAGTTACTCTCACATCAAAGCTTGCATGATATGATCCGGCTTTGAATACATTACTCTCCCTGGTTCTGTCAGAGAAATTCAGTACCAGTTTCTGATATGGTGCATAACTGTATGCCATCGAACTGCACGAGTCCTGTTCACAGTAAAAACCCTGGGGACCCAACTGCTCAAGCGGACTCGATTGCAGGCAACTTTCATCCTCGCACTGAAGCTGCTGGCCATTAATAAGCGTGGTCGGTCCCGACATCTCATAGATCAGATTAAAATCCATTGACGGCTTCGGACCGATATCGGCAAGTATAGCACTGGGAGAAAACAAGATAACCATAACTGCGAGACTGCACAATGTTCTGAGTTTCATAGAACTGACCATAAGATAGAGGATTTCGATTACTTGTGATTTTCTTTTATTTGCAGTTTCATTTGAGATATAAATATTCTTTCGTTAACGGGTCCAAAGCAATTTTTTCTTCTTCAATATTTGCATCATATCCGGGATAGCCGTATTTACCGGCAGTGGCATCAAGAACAATGCATTTCTTACCATCAATTTCATAATATGATATCTGCTGGTCCTTAAAAAGTTCAACAGGAGAATAATAGAAATAAAATCTCAAATCCATATCAACAATGGCATCATTCCTGTTATCATTCTTCAAAACCAGGCCGCCATACGTTGTCAGACCATCACATGAATCACTTGTCCATATGACATCTTGATTCTTACAAGAGGGATAATATTCAAAGGGCTTATTCCTGGACAACAGTTCATAATCTTCCCTGGACGGAACTACGTAAGTTGTCAATGGTTGAGATGAAGAAATATCATACTTAACATTCATATACTCTACAGGTGACGAAAATCCAGAACCATTTCCCCCATAATAAAATAAATACCCGGATTTCAGAGTAAACGTTTGCAGTTTCTGCTCAACGATAAAGAGTTTGCCCCCTTCCATGACCACCTCCATATTTCCATTTTGACTCATGTCCTGTGAAATCTGGATAAGAAGGGGTTCTTCGATATACTGCATTAGATTCTCAGTATCAACATCATATGCCAGACAATATGCATGGTCGTCAGTTATAACAAAATATGTCTTAATTCCCAGGTTCTCTAACAGCGACATGAGTAATATTGTCAGGTCCTCACAATCTCCTCCCTGCACATCCATTGTATCATATGGAGATTGGATGAATTCCTGGTTTCTTGGGTCACTGTAATATGAATAATTTTCAATAACGTGTCGATAAATTTCAGATATCTGGCATTCCTTATCTCCTGAAGGGCAATCACTCACGATAGTAGCAGCTTCTTTCCTTAAATTAATATCATCAAAAACAATTTGGCTAATGTAAGGTTGTGCTCTTTTAACTACAGGGTCACCGGTAATATTCGATAGACTTCCCTCGTCAATACAACCTGACATTAATACCGTACTTATTACTATGATAACCGTTATCCAGATCGTAAAATGTGTAATATTTCCCGAATTCATATATGTTGTCATTACTGGACCGCCTTTACTAAATTCCTACTCCCATCTGCGATACAGCCCGTGCTCTATACCCATCAGGTCAAGCACCCTGCCCACAACAAAATCAACCATATCAGCTATAGTTTGCGGTTTCGGGTACAGTCCCGGGCATGCAGGGAGAACCGCAGCTCCGGCCCGCCTCACCCTCACCATATTTTCCAGGTCAATAAGGCTCAGCGGTGTCTCCCTGGGAACAAGAATCAACCGGCGGTCCTCTTTCAGGCAGATATCTGCTGCACGTCCCATGAGTGTATCCGAAAAACCATTGGCAATCCCGGAAAGTGTCTTCATACTGCATGGCACGATAACCATACCATCAGTCCTGTGTGAACCGCTGGCAATAGTAGCCGTGAATTCACGCTCACTCCATACATGGTCAGCCAGTGCCTCCACATCGGTTACAGAATATTTAGTCTCGATCCCGATAACCTGTTTGCCTGGTTCAGAAATTACCAGATGGACAACCATATCGTCCTTACTTTTTAATACTTCCAGCAGTCTAATGCCGTATATGACCCCTGATGCACCAGAAATACCAATTACAATCTCACTGCGCATGAAAGGTAATAATGTCCCTGATACTTGAATAGTTTTTGTTAACCTGAGTTCCAGGCATTTAAAGAAACCGACACAATGCCAAAATCCAGTTATCCAAACGAATGTGTCAAATACAGATACGACTACAAATCAGTGTAAATCTGTGAAATCAGTGTCTTTTCATTTTTCAGACACAGATTAACAATGATTAACACAGATTTTACCTAAAGTTGGTGTCAACAAAACAACTGATTTTTGGAATAATTCCAAAGAAACCTATAAAGTCAGGTTTGTAATATAAGTTATCCACTCAGTGTGTAGTACCAAAAAAGAAAAGTTGTAGGTGTGGAATCCACACCTACGTCGAATTGTTTCTATTTATTTTGCTGGAATAACGAAGGCT
>JAUWTY010000168.1 GCA_030614485.1 Methanosarcinales archaeon
TGATCTCCGTGGTTTATTGTTTATCACTTGTTGAAATTTGCATTTTATTAGTTAATATTGTTTGGTTTTTAACTATAGTCATTTTTGATTGCAATATACGGTAAAATATTCTCCATATTTTCCAGCTTACCGAGCAGGTCATCCTTATCCCGGTATGGCCGTGCTTTGAGAATATTGCGGGCACGTTTTTTCCCAACTCCTGGCAGTTCACTTATGAGCCTGGGAACTGCATTGTTAATATCCAGTGGATAGGGTATTCCGGTAATGGAACGGTACCCGTGTCCCGTGACCGTGATGTCAATGAATCTCCGCAGCGGCAGCGCAGCAGGAATACCCACCAGCAGCGGGTATGATGCAAGCTGCCTGCCAAAAGTGATATTGCCAGATACCTCGCACATCACATCCTTAAGCACCGTACCCACAGGCACCAGGCGCTCAAGCATTGGCAGGTCTATCTCCTTGCGTACTTTTTCCTTGAATTTTATAAACTGTTTATGATACCGGTAAGTCTTATCTTCCTGCCACATAGGAGTACCAGGGAATGACATCACCTGCCTGATATTTATCCGCCTGACCATAAGGTTGCTATCCAGCAGACTTTTCAGGAACTGGAAATTGTGATGGAAAGTCTCCTCTGACTCACCTTTGAGCCCGTGAATGAAATTCAGGCCTGGCAGCAGTTCGGGCATTCCGTTATCCCCCCGCGCCCCACCAACACGGTTTATCAGCCGCACGGCTTCCAGCACATCCTCAGGCATGGCCTTCAGGCAGTTGGCCTTGACCACCTGTGGGTCGGCAGATTCCATTCCCATAGCTGCCACATCTCCTGGCGTATGGTATTTTACAATTATGCGGGCAATCTCTTCTGATTCTTCAGGATATGTGGCAATAGTTCCTGGGTTGGCATTGTCCATGTGAAGCACACGGAGGTCCGGTGCAGCACTGCGAATACCCTTGTATAATTGCTCCAGGGCCTCAGGCCGGGGCACCGGTATATCTCCTCCCGTATCCTTTGCCATGTAACTGAACAGGTCGGGCTGCCGTCCAATCCTGAAATACCTGGCACCGTTGCTGTACAGCGCATCGACTTCGGCAACCACATCTTCAATCTCCCTGAAATCCGTATCACCGTAAAAGGATTCGGTGCAAAAGGAACAGTGACTCTGGCGGGCGCATCCCCGGTATGTTTCAAGTTCACACATCACATGGGGATAATCGGGATGCTGCCTGATAATGAATGCACCTCTGGCGCCCCATTTTGCTATTTCGCTGGTGGAGCGCATCCGGTGAGCCACCGAATCCGGGTCCTTCAACCCATTGGGAAGGATCAGCATATCATGTACGAAAGCCTCAATGTCTTCCCTGGCAAGGGTGATTCCCGGTAGGTCCGGCCCGGCTACCTTTATGCCGCCCTGGCTTCCATACCCCAACCTGATGGGACCGCCCAGTACCACAGGCGTATCTCCTGCCACACGGGCGATGTCGCTAATCTCACCAAGGTTTATGGGTGTACCCCGCAGGTATTTACCGGGCACGGTCATGCCTGCGATGATGACAATCAACCCTGCTTTCCCCAGAATGTCCTGCCCCTGCCCCTGCCGTACCTGGTCGATGGTCAGGTAATGGATATTGTCATTGGATATGCCCTGTTCTGCCATGGCACCGGCAATGTACCTGGGGTAGGGTGAGATATAGGGCGGAACCCCTAAACAAGCGGGTTCGTCCACGTATCCGTCGATTATCAGGGTGCGAATTATTGGGTGTATCCTCCTTGGATTTGGGGTGTTGTTTGTCTTAAAGATGATGTGGCCTAAATGGTAAAATAACAATGAACTTCTTACTTCGTTTGTAATTACATGAGTGCGTAATGTTATACATTATACATTATACATTATTTAAAATATAATGACCCATATTGAATATCGGGGGGGAAATATGTCAGCTGGATTTATAATTGGTCTAATAATTTCTGTCTGGATTTCATTTTTAACAGCACTATTAGGAGTAGTAATTTACAAAGGAAACGTAGGACTTATTGCAGGATATGATCCAAATAAAGTTGTAGATAAAGAAGGTCTTGCAAAGTGGGTAGGCTCCCACATGATATTAATGGGAATATTTATATTAATGTTACCCATATTAAATTATTTTATCAAGGTTCCAATAATTGGATTATGGTTTCTTGTATTGTCAATTATCATAGTCAGTACCATCATTGGAAGTAAAAAATTTGAACACAAATGATATAGTGTTTATCAGGATAGTCCTCTTTCCATAATGTTCAAGTGAAAATGCAACCCTCAGGTATAATACGAATTAAAGGAGAGAAGCAACAGCCGTGAGAATTTGAATTAATAATATGGAGTCAAAATGAGCGAATTTTATTTTACTATTCCCATAATTAATTTGACAAATATCTTTGGCATCATTATTGGTTTAGTGATCATGGGGGTGATTGTATGGTTCTATTCTGAAGGAGTATATAAAATCATAGGAACGACTATTATGGTAATTGTTATTATTTTAATTATGTATTTTATTTTAATCTTACCTATGCAGGCAAAAGTCGTCCTTGATGAGACATTAGAAGTAAATATTCCCCCATATGTTCATGAAATAATCTATAAAGATGAAATTATCAGAGGAACAGTAGTAGATCTGGAACATAACGAAAGTCTTCGACCAAAATATCAAAAATTCGGAGGCGGGCTGGGAAGTTCAAAAATGGGTTGGTATAAATTGACAAACGGAAAAGATGCAATAATGATGACTACAGGAACAAGAGTAGTTTGTTTAGAGCTTGAAGACAAGTATATACTGTTATCTCCTGATCGATTTGATGATTTTGTCGATGAACTGAATGAAAAATTCATACCCATTGGATAATTTTAACATAGTTAATATGATTTAAAATATTAAGACATATATTCTATATGCAGGAGGGAATGCCGTGAAGATAATAAACGAACACATC
>JAUWTY010000120.1 GCA_030614485.1 Methanosarcinales archaeon
CAGATACAGATGCGACTACAAATCTGTGTAAATCAGTGAAATCTGTGTCTTTTTATATTTCCAGACACGGATTGACACCGATTAACACAAATTTTACCTAAAGTCGGTGTCAACAAAATAACTGGTTTTTGGAACAGTGCCGTAATGTATAACTTTTGTACTCAAGTAAATCCGACCGATGTGGGATTTTCTGGTTTAACTGGTAATACGCCCATTCAACATCACATAACCATCCCAACATGCGCCAGTACACCACCGGGCTGGCGCATGAGTTAACGGCTGGTCCTGCCCAATATCGAATGATACAGGGCAGGAACCGAAGTAGAAGTAATACTGTTCTAATTTTTCTAATCGCCTAATAGTTTACCAACAGACAGGCCACCACCGCCGCTGCTACCGGTATTTCCAATAGGCAGATGAGGCGCAAGTGCTGCCGCAAGGTTGTTAATGCTCAGCGACTGGATGATGACCTTACCCGGTCCGGTAAGCGTGGTCAGGAACAGTCCTTCGCCGCCGAACAGTGATGTCTTGATGCCGCCAGCCCTGGTAATATCATACTGGACAGAGGAATCAAATCCTACCAGTGACCCTGTATCCACTTTCAGTGTCTCGCCGGGCTGGAGTTCCTTGATCACAAAGTCGCCGCATGCATGAATGAACACAGTTCCCTGACCGCTGTATTTCTGGAGTATGAACCCTTCACCGCCAAATAATCCCGAACCCAGTTTTTTGGTAAAAGCCATATCCATATCCACGCCGGATTCGGCGCAAAGGAATGCATCCCTCTGTGCAAGGAATTCCTGGCCCGGACCAATTGATATAGCTTCAATTTTACCTGGCACATTGCCACCGAATGCAACAAAACCCTCTCCCTGAGAAGTAAATTCAGTAATGAAGAATGATTCTCCAGTGACCATGCGTTTTAAGCCTTTAAAAAGACCACCTTTCGCCTTTGCCTGCATGTCCATATTACTGCTCATGTGGTTCATGACCCCTGCTTCGGCATAAACAGTCTCGTTTCCCTGTAGGTGAAGTGTTACCAGCTGGAGATTATCTCCTGTAATTTCGTATTCCATAACAATTTACTCCTTGTATATATTTGATTTATGATATATTTATATTTTTTCCATTAGTCATATTTTTCTCTATTCTGCTAGAACAAATTGTAACCGTTAAACTTTTACTTTATTGCTTGCATTAAAGGACTCACTTAATCCTAAATTTAATCAATATCATATTCGGAAGGACAGTCAGAATGCCATTTAAAATACTTGGAAAAATCCAGATAGTACCGACAATTCACCAGATGATAATCGATGCCCCGAAAATTGCCAGAAAAGCAAAGGCAGGACAATTCATCATCCTCAAGATTGACGAAACAGGTGAGCGAATACCCCTCACCATCGCTGATTTTGACCCTGAAAAAGGAACCGTGACCACCATATTCATGGAAGTAGGCAAAACCACCAAACACTTGTCCACATTGAATGCCGGGGACAGCCTGCAGGATTTTGTGGGACCGCTGGGGAATCCTTCTGAAATCGAACCTTCGGACACAGTGGTATGCGTGGGCGGTGGTGTGGGTGTGGCACCTATTTACCCTATTGCCCGTGCTCATAAGGCGATTGGCAACAAGGTAATTTCCATCATAGGTGCCCGCAGTGCAGAACTCCTGCTGTGGGAGGATAAGATGCAGGAGGTTAGTGATGAATTGTACATCACCACCGACGACGGCACAAAAGGACATCACGGTTTTGTAACTGATGTCTTAAAAAAACTGTTGGAAGGGGATGAACCCATATCACTTGTTGTTTCCATCGGTCCCGCCATTATGATGCGCACCGTGGCAGGAGTGACCCATCCATTTGGTGTGAAGACCATTGTCAGCCTTAACAGCATCATGGTTGACGGTACCGGCATGTGTGGTGCCTGTCGTGTGCTGGTAGGTGGTGAGACCAAGTTTGCGTGCGTGGATGGTCCGGAATTCAATGCCCATGAGGTAGATTTCACTCTGCTTATGAACAGGCTAATGATGTATAGGGATGAGGAGCAACAGGCACTTGAAAATTATAAATGTGATCGTGGGGGATGCCAGTGTTAGGGCGCAATGATATGCCAAGGCAGGACCCTGAGAAAAGACGTTCCAACTTTGACGAGGTAGCATTAGGATATTCCCATGAACAGGCATTAGCAGAGGCCAGCAGGTGTATCCAGTGCAAAAAACCAACATGCATAGCCGGATGCCCGGTGGGTATTGACATCCCGGCTTTTATCCAATACATGGCTGATGATGATATGGATGCGGCCATACGAGAGCTCAAGTCCATGAACGCCCTGCCTGCCATCTGTGGCCGTGTGTGTCCCCAGGAGACCCAGTGTGAAGAGGTCTGTGTGCTTGGCAAAAAAGGTGAACCTGTAGCCATAGGCAGGCTGGAGAGATATGCAGCCGACCATGAACAGGATAATATTGAAACCGAGGCCATTGAGAAGCCCGCAGCCACTGGCAAGAAGGTTGCTGTAGTTGGTTCCGGGCCTGCAGGCCTGACCGCCGCCGCCGAACTGGCGAAGATGGGACACAGCGTAACACTTTTCGAGGCGCTGCACAAGGCAGGCGGCGTACTGGTGTATGGCATCCCTGAATTCAGGCTGCCAAAATCCATTGTCCAGTCCGAAGTAGAATATGTGGGAAGCCTAGGTGTGGACCTCCAGCTTAATACTGTTATAGGCAAGCTTGATACTGTGGATGAATTACTTGAAGAATACAATGCAGTATTCCTGGGTACCGGTGCAGGTCTGCCTGTGTTCATGGGTATTGACGGTGAAAACCTCAGTGGTGTGTATTCAGCCAACGAGTTCCTGACCCGGGTGAACCTGATGAAGGCGTACCAGTTCCCTGGTTATGACACTCCTGTTAAGCGTGGTCAGAGGGTCGTGGTAGTAGGCGGCGGCAATGTGGCTATGGACTCTGCCAGATGTGCGGTACGGTTGGGTGCAGAGGAAGTCACTATCGTGTATCGACGTGGAGAGGATGAGATGCCTGCCCGTAATGAGGAGATTGAGAATGCACGGGAAGAAGGTGTGAAGTTCAAGCTATTATCCAATCCTACACGCATCTTAGGCGATGAGAGTAATTGGGTCACCCAGCTGGAATGCCTGAACATGGAATTGTGTGAACCTGATGAATCTGGTCGGTGCAGGCCCGTACCTCTGGAAGGTTCAGAACATTTGATGGACGTTGATGTGGTAATAATTGCAATCGGCACTTCCCCGAACCCGTTGATACCAATGACCACTAAGGGTCTTGAAACCTCAAAATGGGGGACTATCATAGCTGATGAAGATGGTTTGAGTTCCAGGGAAGGTGTTTACGGTGGCGGCGATGTGGTTACCGGAGCGGCAACGGTTATAAGTGCTATGGGTGCGGGTAAGACTGCTGCAAAAGCCATAAATAATTATCTGAAAGGGAATAAATAATGCCTTATTATGATGCAAATTTATCCGTCAGATGACGATTTTTATAAAGTGACCCGAAAACTATTTATTGTAAAATGTAATTATATAATTGTGAGCGGGTGCAACGTTTTTATTAACTAACCCCCACTCCCAAACCCGCTCACAATAATTACTTTTAATTTTAAATTCCAGAAGATATTTTCAAATTATTTTTAATTCACGGTAAATATAATCTTCCATAAACTACACAGTATTACTCATGACTGAAAAGGTTGTTATCCTGGGTGCGGGTGCAGTGGGTATGACAGTGGCTACTTACTTAAAGCGGCATACAGGTCATAGGGTTACGGTCTTTTCATCTGATACACATACTGCATACAGCCAGTGTGGAATGCCTTTTGTGCTGGGGGGGGGTATCCATGATTTCCCTGACCTGATAGTAAGACCCCTGGATACATTCCTGGACATGGGTATTGACCTGCATCTGGAGACAACGGTAAACCACATTGATGCAACCGGTCAGAAGGTGATATCAGATGCAGGGATATTTGAATATGACCATCTGGTACTCGCAACAGGCAGCGTGCCCTTTGTTCCGCCTATTAAGGGGAGAGAACTGGATGGGGTGTTTACTTTGCATACCTTATCTGACGGTATGAAAATTAACCGCTCTATCAACAACGGTAGTCGTGTCGTAATAATCGGTGCTGGTGGAATCGGGACTGAATTGGCAGGCAGTCTGGCAGTAAGGGGTATGGCTATTACACTGGTCGAGGCATTGCCACAGGTGCTTCCCCTGACCATTGACCCGGATATGGCTTTACTGGTACAGCAGCACCTTACTTCA
>JAUWTY010000121.1 GCA_030614485.1 Methanosarcinales archaeon
GATGGGTTTTGTTATATACAGGAAATACGACGGCATAACACTGACTGAAAAAGGAAGGGAGATCGCTTTGATCATAAAGGACAGGCACGATACCCTGAAGGCTTTCCTGGAGATTATTAAGGTGCCTGAAAAAATTGCAGAAAAGGATGCATGCACAATGGAGCATGAACTGAATGCAATAACGACAAAACAGGTTAAAAACCTGGTTAATTTTGTAAAATCCGCACCAGAATATCCTCAATGGCTTGAGCATTTTGAAAAATTCTGCATGACTGGAAAGCATCCATGTGAAGATAAGACTCCCGGATTAAACAGGCTGTCCGACAATGAATCCTGAGTTGAATATAGCCAGAGATTCGTGAATATATAATTATCCCATTGGAAATTGAGGCTCATCGCTGTTTTGTGTGGGTAGCTCTGTGCTTTAACCCATTTGTCACCTTCTTGCTTACAGTTGTGTTCATCATCAGCCTACTGATCTTCGGGGGACTTCAATATCTAACTTTATCACGAGCTATGTAAGAAGGGGGGAGCTTCATCTTATTTTTTATTGTTCTATCAGTACAACCCTGGCAGGTCCGCCGTCACCGGTTGCAATCTTTAGCGGAAGGCATACAAAGAGATATTGCCCTGCCTCCACAGCAGACAACACCAGACCTTCAACCACAGCAATATCCGCACCCAATAACACGGTATGTACTTCATATTCTTCCCCGGCCGCACCAATGGACAGCGCATCAGTACCCACGGTCTTGATGCCATTATCCACCATGTATTGTGCCGCCGCTGTTGTTAACCTTACTCCACCCCTTTTTCCCTTTAACAATAATATTTCACCCGGTTCCACATCGCCAATATCAGTAGGTTCGATATCATTTCTGATGTGGGACAGGTCAATTACTCTGGCAGGCCCAACAAGCCTGTCCAGTGGCATGTCATCGATACCTGCACCACCCTCAATAAAATGCAGGGGCGGGTCAACATGGGTGCCGGTATGGGTGCCGAGTGTCAACTGTGAAACATTGTATTGGTCACCACTCTCAAGCTTTGATATTCGAGTGATTACCGGCCCAGGTTCACCTGGATACATTTCCATATCAGGACTAATTGTCATTGAGATATCAATGACCTTCATACCACCATCTCAAATCCTATGGTCGGCTGTTGGAGACCGAAATTAGAGATCACATCCGGGTGTACTTCACCAAATACACCTACTTCCCTGCCGTCAGCGAGAATGGCTGCCCGCCTGCCTTCAAGAAAAGCAGGATCATCGGTACTACCAATGGTGTATTCTATCCCTCTCTCCCGCATAACAGCATCTATCACTGCCCGAATCTCTGTGAAATTGGCTGCATGATAAATACTCACAGCAGCTAACTTTTGTGTCGTGGTACCGTCTATAACCACATCGCCCACTTCAAAGATACGCTGAGGAAGTTCACGGTGCTGGTTCATTGAAAGTATCTCCATCAGGTTCGGCAGGACAGTGGTTCTTAACATGGTCTGGTCCTCGCTGATAGGATGTTTAACAGGTGTAGCCTTGCCGTCCGGAGCGCGCAGCATATTGTGGTAATGGACCTTTTCGCTGGTAAGTGTGAAAGGCATTACCTGGTAAAACCCAAGTCCCACCAGTATCTGCATAATGTCATGTTTCTTTATGGAAATCGGATGCTGTTGACCCACAGTCACAGTTTTGGGTATGGAAGGCGAGATATTGTCATAGCCATATCCTATGATGATGTCTTCAATCAGGTCCCAGGTATGCAGGATATCAGCCCTGTATGCAGGGGATTTGACCTTAATGTGTTCCTGATGGGCCGATGCCCCGAACCGCATTCTCTGAAGGTTTTCCACGATCAGTTCAATTGTGAGGTCAAAACCTGCGAGGGAGCGTACTTCATCCACATCAAGTTCCCATTCACCAGGTCTAAGGTCGGGCATAGTGGCAGTTCCTTCTATGCTATTATTGACGGTAACATTCTCAATGGTTCCGCCTCGTTCGGCCAGTGAGGTGACCACTATGTTAAGGGCAGTATATACGTTCTTGTCCAGCCCGGTTACATCAATGAACACGTCATGAGTGTCATGTTCGACCCTGGTCAGGTCTCCGTTGATTATGGGGGGGAAAGAGAGTACCTGGTCCTTACTGTCCAGGATCAGGGGATATTTATCAAACCCATCCATGAGATGAGCATACTTCACTCCTTTTGGATGTTTCTCCAGAATTTCCTGCATGGTCATAGGTACATCGAAATCCAGGGGAACGAAACTAAAGTCCGGGTCAGCTGCCAAGTATCTGAACGGGGGTTTTACCTTGCTGATATCATGGATACCGATAGATACTTTTTTGCGGTCCCGCCCCAGGCCCCAGTGTAGGTCTTCCTGCAATCCCATCAGGCTCTCAATACTATAATCATTGAATTGCAGCCCTCGTACTACGGCACAGCCCAGATAAGGCCGGATACGTTTTATTTCATCATCGAGTGTAATGGCGACTTCGGACTGTTTCACTTCATATTCAGGCAGTCCGGTTTCAATACCCAGAAAACCTCTCATACCCCTGGCCACGCCTTCAGGACTGTACAGGTCAGGTCGATCCGGGAAGAATTCGATATCAATATGATCCTCTTCAATGCGTTCGATATCGGCTCCCATCATGGGTACCCTTTCAATAAATGTGTCCCTGTCTGTTCCTGTTAGTGCCTCAATATCTTCGTAATATAAAGTGATTACTGGCATGTCCTGACTCCTGTATTGACTAGAGGTATGAAATATAATGCTTAGGTTAAAGGTTTTTTGATAATTTGGGCTGTAGGACATAATTAAGTTGGGTAAATGTTCAATAAATTATACCAGACATTTTTACATGTAATCGCTGTATCAATTCGAGCCTCTTCCTACCCAGTCATTTTCGAAAGGATTATAACTATTCACGTTATGTTTTATCGAACATAACGAATGATTAGTTCAAAAAAAACTGAATCAATAAAAATAGTAAAACAAGGATGAACAGAATGATGAAGACAAAGATAAGACAAAATATGGCACTGGCAATACTGTTATGCATTTTGATGTTATGTTCAGCGCTGCCTGCACAGGCAGCCGCTACAACCGAAGTGCATGTAGTAAAATACGCTCCGGACGGAACAACGATACTGGATGAAACAACAGTAACCACCGGATGGATGGAAACTAACTTGATAGTTTATGGAGATGGAGTGACACACTACTATCACCAGGGCCCTATCTTTGATGAGGATGCTGATCCATGGGATCCGGATGAGACGCTAAACCTGAAGGACAAGGGAGCCTTAAAGGGTACCGATGTAAAAGACCTGTGTGACCTTGTAGGAGGAATGTCTTCCGGTGATGAAATTAAGATCAAAGCATTTGACGGCTTCTATAAATCTTTTGCTTATAAAGATGTCTATGCACCCGAGGCTGAACAGGGGCATATGGTCCTGTGTTGGTATAAAGACGGAAACTATGTACCAACGTATGACGATGGGATACAGCTTGTCTTTTTTGCCCAGACCACAAATGCTGCGGGACAATATGTATTTGGCAACTGGGATATGCATGAGTGCCTGGATGAAGAATACAGGTACAACTATAGTGCGATATATCCCTCTTCAAATGGGCTGTCTGTGAGGACTGTCAGTGATATCGAAATATATACTATCCAAAGTAGTGGTGGAGATGCTTCAACATCGCTGGCTGCAATTGCAAACGTGGAAGTAATTATGGTCGGTATCTCGTTGAACAGAACTGGAATAGACTATGGAGATGTTGGACCGGGTCTTAGTTCAGATAATGAACCAGTTGAAATATCAAATATTGGTTCATCCGATGTTGATGTCACACTTGAAGTTGATGGTGAAAGTGAAACCGCACAGAATTTTTATGAACAGTCGCTGTTTGTAGATAACGAGCTGTACAATCCCGCAACCACAATTGCACAGATTGTAACATTGAGCTCGGAAGACATAGTAACTCAACTGAGAGTTCCTTCTAATTGGAATGAAATTGGTACACAGGATGCGACATTTGTATTTTGGGCAGATGAAGTTTAATCCTATCCTATAATTTATAAAATATGTGGAAAATGGATGGAGATAAAATGAAAATATTTACGACAGTGAGTATACTGTTATGCATTGTAATTATGGGCTTCGTTATGCCAGTAGTGGCATCCGAAGAAGCAACAACATGGGAACTTGAATTGGTCGGGGCGATAAATA
>JAUWTY010000001.1 GCA_030614485.1 Methanosarcinales archaeon
TCATGGCTTTCCAGTTCCTGGTAAATCTGCTGGTATGTTTTTTTGTTCATTTTTCTATGTATTAAACCCCGGTCTTATACCTGAGTACTGCCGCAATCCCCCCAAAAGCATTCATCAACTGTGCACCCTCTTCAAAATCAGTGGAAATAAATTCTATCTGTGTGCTCATCTGGTCTGACAGTGTGGAAAGTTCATCCACCACATCCACAGAACCAGTGGCCTTGACCGTTGCACCGCATTTTTTGCATGGAGTAAGTTCAAGTGATTCTTCGCCAGGCCTTCGGGTCACGGTCTGTGCACTCACCTCATTGCACTGGGTACATTTGGTGTCAATCCGTTCCCTTCGCAGTTCCTCGGACATCAGCAATACCTCCACAGACCCTAATTGGAGGTTTTGCCTGACATCTTCCTCACCATAGGCAGCCAGGCCACTATCACTCACCAGTTCCTTTAAAAAACGTTCTATGTAATTCTTTTCTTTGACAACATCCAGGTTACTCAGGGCATCTGAAGCATTATCCACCAGTTCGGACAGCCCACTCTCGTCCGTATATGACGTGTCGAACAGGCCCAGTACCTTCTTTTGCAGTTCATGGTGAAAGTATTCCCCACCCTCAAACTCTTCCTTCGTGGGTGAGGGACCTCCGATAAGTATAGCCTCCAGGTTCTTATGGTCAACAGTGAGGAATACCTTGCTGGCATTATCCCCAATCCGTTTGTAGAAATCATGAATAGCGATAAGTCGCAATTGCTGGAAACGATGGGCGCTCTGGCCGCCTTTACGCTGTTTACCGGGCACGTTTGAGGTCATGTGGTCCATGGCCTCTATACGCTTGCCTCTAAGCAGACCGACAGTGGCTTCCCTGCGGTCCAGCACCAGCAGGCCATAGGTCATCTTATCTGTCAGCATATCCTCAAGCGTCTCAAGGTAGAAAGCAGAATCGCAATGGTATTTGTATGATATCAGGGGTTCGGGGGGTTCTACAGTAAAACTCTGCAGGTCGGTCTTGTTACTTCCCACATCCACTGCACCTGTAAACAGTACAACTCCGCTTGGGGGTGCTTTTGGGATGTACCTCAATCTGGACATCAGGCTCTCCAATGCACTTTGCACATTGGTCTTGGTGAGCTTTGATTTGATGTTGGCAGCCTGACCGTGTTCGTCCCTGAGCTGGCCAACTACATCAGAAATCTGTTTGTCGTGAGGGATGTACAGGGATATTAGTTCTGTTCCCCTGCCCTTCTTTGATCGTAACTCTTCAAGCCGGCGTTTGAATTCATAACGTTTATGTGCATCTGATTCAGTCATATGTATTGATATCTCCAGATAAAACAGTTGTAAATACAGGCCTCCGGCTATATATGTTTTTTTAGAACTGGTTAATCAAATATTCGTTTCATGTTACCCAGATGGTTTTTCACATTTTTTTCTATCTTTGGGTCCCATTCGTTTGCAGTATCCCAGAAGAACCTGATTCTACTGTCTTTTTCTTTTAAGTGATTGGGAGCAACCTTATCCAGGCTTTCTCCCACAGTCTTAATATACTGTGTCCCAATCTCCCTTTTTACATTATAAAAAAGGTTTAAAAGGTTCTTGCGAATTTCCATTTCATTTTTCTTCGAATATTCCAACCACATTTTTTCCACGTCATGATCGACCGGATTTTTTTCCCCTTTACTCATGCTAACCAAAATTGCTATTTGTTTTAATATTTAATATATTTTTTGTACGATAGTAATTCCATAAAACTTATATATTGTGTACAACATCGTACATTATTGCACAATAATATACATTGGTGTTGAAAATGCATAGAATAATTGACGAAATCATTTCATCTACTGAAAAACGGGTCAAAGACATAAAGAATACTGATTCGAAAATGTCCATCGACACCAGGAGCCTTGCCAGTTCCATCCAATCAGTAAATGACAGGCACGGCATCCCTGTGATAGCCGAAGTAAAACCTGCATCACCTACTACCCACAACAGGGATGTGAGCCCTGCCGATGCCGCACAAATCGCAAGGACCATGGAAAAGGCCGGGGCAGCAGCCATCTCCGTACTTACTGAACCAGATTATTTTCACGGCAGCCTTGAAAATCTGGAACACGTCCGAAAGGCGGTGAACATCCCGGTATTGAGGAAAGATTTCATCATTGACGAGAAACAGCTCTATGAAGCAAACAGCGACCTGATACTGTTGATAGCCGGTATACTTGGCGACAGGTTACCTGGCTTCATTGACCTTGCAAAGCGCAGGGGACTCCAGCCACTGGTTGAAGTACACAACCACGCAGAACTTATGGCTGCACTGGATAGTGAAGCAAATATCATAGGTATCAATAACCGCAATCTCAAGACCATGGAGATAGACCTTGCAACCACAGAAGAACTGGTTCCTATTATCAGCGAACACAACCCTGACATAATAATAATAAGTGAAAGCGGCATATTGACACCCCAGGATGCCCTCCGGATGGTGCAGGCAGGGGCCGATGCCGTACTGGTGGGCACGTCTATTATGAAAGGTGACATTTACAACAACACCAGGTTATTGGTTAATGCTGGCATATCCGGTTCAAATACCGCTAACATTTAAAACACTCCAAGCACATCAAGCACGTCAAAAACGCCAAGCATATCAAATTCATCAAACTAACAATTTATAGAGGAAGATTCATGAACATCACAAAAAAAGGCAAGTTCGGGCGGTTCGGTGGGCAGTTCGTACCCGAGGTGCTCATGCCTGCACTGGAAGAACTGGAAGAAGCGTATGAACGGTTCAAGGACAACCCTGACTTTAAAAAGGAACTTGATTATTACTTACGGGATTTTGGAGGCAGGCCATCACCTTTGTACCATGCACGGCGGCTGAGCGAAAAGTACGGGCTCAAGGTGTATCTAAAACGCGAAGACCTGATACACGGTGGTGCCCATAAACTGAACAATACCCTTGGCCAGGCGCTACTGGCAAAGTACATGGGCAAGCGCAGGCTCATTGCAGAGACCGGGGCAGGCCAGCACGGTACGGCCACTGCCATGGCAGGCGCGAATCTGGGAATGGACACAGAGGTATATATGGGTGCCAAGGATACCAGGCGCCAGCGTATGAACGTGTACCGCATGGAACTGATGGGTACCAAGGTCATTCCCGTTACTTCTGGCAGCCAGACCCTGAAGGATGCCATCAACGAGGCACTGCGGGACTGGGTTAGCAATGTGGAAGATTCCTACTACCTCATCGGCTCTGTGGTCGGTCCCCATCCCTACCCCACAATTGTGAGGGACTTCCAGTGTGTTATCGGTAACGAGGTCAGGCAGCAGATTATGGAGAAAGAGGGGCGTTTGCCCGATTCCATCATCGCATGCGCTGGCGGCGGCAGCAATGCAATAGGCACTTTCCATCCTTTTATTCCAGATACTGACGTGAAATTATTCGCTGTGGAAGCGGGTGGCAGCGGTCTGAAGTGCACAGACAAGGCTGCATTGCATTCCGCTTCACTGAGTGTGGGTGAGGAAGGAGTGCTGCACGGCGCGCGGACCAAAATATTACAGGACCCCTATGGCCAGATACTTGAATCCCATAGTGTTTCTGCCGGTCTTGATTACAGCGGTGTGGGTCCTGAACTGGCATACCTGGCTGAAACAGGCAGGATTTTGCCTGTGAACGCCGAAGATAGTGAGGCACTTGCGGCCTTTCATGAATTGAGCCGTATGGAGGGTATCATTCCTGCATTGGAATCATCCCATGCCCTGGCATACCTGGCTAAGGCTGCTGATTCCGGTGAACTGGGTGATATTGTGGTTATCAATTTATCAGGACGCGGAGACAAGGACCTTGAGGCCGTGCTGGAGAAGGTGGGGCAGTTATGAGGATATCTGATAAGTTCATTGAACTGAAAGGAAGAAAAGAAGGTGCACTCATAGCCTATGTATGCACAGGTGACGGAGACACTGGGGAAATCGTGCATGCACTTGTCAAAGGCGGCGCAGATATCGTAGAGCTGGGACTGCCCTTCTCTGACCCGATTGCCGACGGACCCACTATCCAGGCATCCATCCAGAGGGCGCTGGACGCAGGCATGAATCCTGATAAGTACTTTGATATGGTCAGGAAACTGGATGTGGATGTACCGCTTGTAGTGATGACCTACTACAACCTGATATTCAAGCGCGGGCTTGAGCAATTTGCGAAAGATTGCAGCGATAGCGGCATTACTGGCATCATTGTGCCTGACCTGCCACCCGAAGAATCCGGTGAGCTTGCAGGTTATTGTGAAAAGAACGGGATTGACCTGATATTCCTTGTGGCACCTAATACAAAAGGAAGCCGACTGGAGGATATCCTTAAACGTGGTACAGGATTTTTGTACCTGGTATCCAGGCTGGGCGTTACTGGCGCCAGGGCCGATGTTGCATTATCCACAAAAGAGGTGCTGGACAGGGTGAAGACCGATACACCCAGGGCTGTGGGTTTTGGCATATCGTCTGGCGAGCAGGCTGCCAGTGTGTTCAAAAGCGGGGCAGACGGCGTGATCGTGGGTTCGGCCTTTATAGATATCATAGCCAGCGGGCAGGATGTTACCGGACGGTTACAGGCTCTGGCCAGTGAGATCAAATCCAGCCTGCGATAAGAAACTCAATACCAAAACCCAGTTATACAGCGAATATATCAGATGCAAATGCGACTACAAATCCGTGAAATCTGTGTCTTTTTACATTTACAGACACTGATTAACTTTGATTACCACAGATTTTACCTGAAGTCGGTGTCAACAAAATAGCGAAGAGGCTATATACATTTGTGCCTGACGTGATATTGCAAAAAATGGGTTTGGTGTGGCATGCAGATTACTAATATTGCACAACAACAGGTTTAGTACAGCACAACTTTACCCACAATGGTCAACATAGCCCATTAAACCAAATCCCAAACACCCATCAAAACAACAGCAATCTATCCTTAATCCCTTCAATCCTATCCACAGCCGCCCCCCCCGCTTCCACAGGCGACCGCCCTGCCAGGTCAGCATTGACCAAAGAGCTGTCATAAGGAAGCATTCCCAACACCGGTATCTCCAGTTCTTCCAGCCTGGATTCAACAATACCAATATCCTTCTCCCTCACCTTATTTATCACAGCAGCGAACTTTCCAATCCCAAGTTCAGTGCCCAGCCTCTTTATCCTCTCAGCTGTCTCAAGACTGCGGGAACCCGGTTCCACCACCACAATCATCAGGTCGATGCCCTTAGTGGTCCCCCTGCCCAGATGCTCAATACCAGCCTCCATATCCATTATGACCACTGAAGATTCCCTGAGCACCACATGCCGCAGCAATGCCCGTAAAAACGAAGACGCAGGACACATACATCCTGACCCGCCCCGCTCAACGGTACCCATTACCAGCATCCTCACACCATCAGGTCCCACCGCACCGAAACGCTCCACCACATCATCCACCTTCGGGTTTATCCTGAACATCCCGTCCGGACCACCCGCCCGCTCGTCAATTAACTCCTTATATCCGGTCAACGGCTGTGGCGGATTATCAATACCCAGCGCAGACGCCAGATTCATATCCGGGTCCGCATCTATTGCCAGCACGTCCATACCGTCCCTTGCCATGAGCCGTGCCAGCGTACCTGCCAGGGTGGTCTTGCCCACCCCCCCTTTTCCTGTGATAGCTATTTTCATGAATTGAAAGATGAGATTATACTTTGATAAGTTCTACGCAAATACTGTCGTTTAAGATTATCAATGCACCGTATCCCTGGGACGCCTCCCCCACATTGACTATGGTGGTACCCCCACTCATTGCCGTACCCCTGGCCTCGTGAATATGCCCGCATACGATGAGGTCAAAGCGGTTCATGAACCTGGCAATTGCATGGCTGCCCACATGCCCGACAGAAAGTTCATCCACATAACCATAAGGGGGAGCGTGACTCAATAATATATTCCTGATACCTGAACAAGAGTTAAGCATACCATCAATTGCTTCTTCAATATCTTCGTCAGTAAGTTCAAAGGGGGTGTTAAAAGGAGTACTGTTTGAACCTCCCAGCCCCATAAAACTTGTATCACCTATAGAGTAACAATTCTTGTGCAGATTAATTGCATTGGAATTATCCAGCACATCAAGGATGCCAGGCTGGTCACAGTTACCGGGTATGGCCAGTACAGGCACATCGAACATGTTTATAAGTTCAAGTGCATCCTTATCAGGGCCGAAATTAGTAATATCGCCCGATATCAGTACGCCGTCAATCTCACCAGCATGCTCAATCAATGCCTGCACTTTTGAGAAATCCCCGTGAAGGTCTGATAGTGCCAGTATTTTCATGATATTACCCTTCAATTCATTTGCGTTAGACAGATATATGTCTTGTGCATTTTAAATTGCCATGCGAGAGTTCATAGTAGTGGGACACAAAGCCGTAACAGACGGACAGTTCAGCCTCAACGACCTTCCGGGTAGTGCAGGCAGGATGGATATATTGTGCCGCTGCGTGAACTCGGCACTGTTCTTAAGCCATGACCTGCGCAGGGATGTAGTCATTTACCTGGTACTGCTGGGCGAACCTGAACCACCGAAGATAGTAAAATTCAGCGGTCAGGATGTGCGCTACCTTAACCCTGACGAGCGCAGTAGCGGCTCACTTATTAAAAAATCGCTGGAGTTAAAGGCGAGAATCAGGTGGAAAGAATCCACGCCCGGTGTATGGGTGCGACAGGGAGATCTCGAAGACCTGCTGATTGAATTGAACATCAATGCCGGTGAAGATAATGAAGGGAGTGTTGATAAGGACACAGATAACAAATTGTATTATCTCCTGGAAGATGGTGCCGATATAAGGGATAAAATGGAAGGAACTTTACCGCAACGAGCAACATTCATCCTGGGTGACCATGTGGGTATGACACCAGATGAGGAACAAAAAATAATGGATGCAGGTGCCCAATCCATTAATGTGGGACCGTTAAGCCTGCATGCTGACCACTGTATCATTGTGGTCAATAACGAACTTGACAGAAAAAATAATTTAAGGAAAGGGTGCGATTAAAGCAACCCTGACCTCTGCAATACAAGCAAGTCTTCTGTACTGATCTTTTCACCCAGTTTGAACTGAGAGTATATCTCTTCTGCGTCGATTTTGGTCTGAGCCATGACAGCAGAATCCCTGGTTTTCTTGCCCTTTCTTCTAAGACCCATCAAGGTCTTATCAATGTCGCGTATCTCTTTTTGAGTCTTTATGAACTGGGCGTGCTGTTCATCAGCGGATTCCTGGATCTTTACGAAATCCTTGTGTACCGAATCAGACTCTGCCCGGACCTTGTCAGCCTCTTTAAAAGTGGCAATCATCTTTTCATGATATTCCTGGGCTGCATCGGCAAACACTTTCACCTGTTCATGGTATACAGAAGCCTCATCCCTTAATTTCTGTGCATCTTCAAGAAGAGTCTTGAGTTCCTGGTTACCTTCAAGTTGGGCCTTGCGGCGCTTGAATTCCTCGGTGAGATGGCCAATTTTTTCAACCAGTTCTCGTTCAGCACTGGGTTTCATTACCTGGGTCTGCTGCTTAAATTCAAGAGTGTCAATTTCACGCCTCATCTCTTTCAAGGATGGGCCGCTACTAAGATTCAGATCTTTCCTGATCTTATCGATCTGAGCATAAAATTTATTAGCTTTCTCATTTAATTCATCACGCAGGGTCTTGTTCGAACCCACAGATTCATTGTTGGAATCTCTCTGGGTCTTAAGTTCCTGTGCTTCTTCAATGAGTTCTTTTGTGCGCTTATTAAGTTCGTTACGCTTGCCAGCCAACGCACTGGCTTCGGTATTTAAATTGTTACGCTTGTCCTTGTATTCCTCTGACTTTTCTTTAAGGTCAGTTTTCCTTTTTTGCAGTTCATCTAGCATTACCTAATAGTCCTCCTTCTCCAGCAATGAATGCTGGTATTTCATGCACCTCATAATGCACGATACAGTACGAGAGCAACCTGTCAGCACACCTTAGTGCCAGGGCCACTTCGATTTTACTTACACACCTCCGTGTCCATCGTACTTGATTCGTGAAATGCTCTGTGAGCTAAAGGATAATACTGAAAAATTGATTCTCGAAAAATTTTATGTTTATCAAGTCTGTCCATCTTATTCCCAGGAAATCCACAAGTATTTCCACAATCAAAGCAACTATGAACGCTTTGGTATTTGGCTTTAAGGTAATTACATCCTTTTAACCTTTTCGGGTGATTTCAGCCTATTGCATCCCTTCTTGACAGGATGATCAGTGATTCAAAGTTCATCCATTACGTACACTATAGAGAGAGTATCAGTTAAAAGAGGAATAAGAAATGACAGACTTAACTGTATTTCATTCCACTGTAATATCTCCGCCGAGTGTCTTTATGGTTTCAAAGAAGCCGGGATATGAAATCTTAACTGACTCTGCCGTATCTATCACGGTATCCCCTACAACCAATCCTGCCACCGTCAAAGCCATCACAATACGATGGTCATGCCAGCCGCTTACCCGGGCACCATGCAGGCCGCCCCCCCTTATCACCAGCCGGTCAGGCTCCTCCCTGATACCCACCCCCATCTTTGTTAGTTCCACAGTCATAGCATGCAGCCTATCGGTCTCTTTGTACCTGACATGTTCGGCATTTTCTATCACCATCTCGCCACCGGACAGCGCACCCAGCACCGCCAGTGTAGGCACAAGGTCAGGTGTCATGCTTACATCAACGGTCACACCCGTTAACTTGCTTTTGTTCACCTTCACCTCACCTCGTTCCCGGTCCCATTTAAGGTCGGCACCCATATCCTGAAGGATAGGGATAATGGCAGCATCGCCTTGCTTGTTCGGATACAGCCCCCCCACAGTTAGCCCACCACCTGCAAGGGCACCAGCAGCCAGCAAGTAAGAAGCTGAAGAAAAATCGCCAGGCACAGTGTATTCGGTCAATTTGTATGATTGGTTCGGGGGAACAATGAAAGACAGGTGCCTATTATCGTCCTCAACAAGTTCTATCGTAATACCTGCACTTTCCAGCATCTCAATGGTAATCTCCACATAAGGCCTGGATTTTAATTCACCGTCCACCTTGACCACGGTTCTGGAGTGACACAGCGGGCAGGCCGTGAGCAGTGCAGAGAAGAACTGACTGCTGATACTGCCATCCATCACTGCCTCACCACCTTTTATTGGACCTTTTACCACAATGGGTGCAATCCCATTATCCCTGGTGGATATGACGCTGGCTCCAAGCTGATTCAAAACGTCAATGAGCGGTGTATTGGGCCGGGTGCGGATAGAATCATCCCCGGTCAGCACCGTTGTACCCTCACACAGGGCACTTACAGCTATCATAAACCGCAATGTGGTTCCGCTGTTTGCCACATCGATAACATTATCAGGCGTGTCAGGTTTTCCGTTCACACCTTCCACAATTAGTTTGTCACTCTCCTCCTGTATCACAGCACCCAATGCCCTGCATGCCTTAATAGTGGCAACAGTATCGGCAGACAGCAGGGGACGTTTTACAATGGTACGGCCTGCCAAAGATGCCATGACCACGGCCCTGTGGGTATAACTCTTGGAAGGGGGCGCAAGTGCTTCACCCTTCAGGACAGAACTGCTAACTTTTGCTTTCATTGGTCACCAAAGCCGCATTGTTAATTAGAGTTAGTTAAGGTTGGTTGGTATTCGTTAGTGTTAATGTTAGTTGGTATTCGATAGTGTTAGTTAGCGTTAACTGGTTTTCTTGAACATGGCCCTGACAAAACCTAAAAACGGTGGCGAAGGCCTATTGGGTCTGCTCTTGAACTCGGGATGGAACTGGCTGGCAAAGAAAAATTTATGGTCAGGAATCTCAGCAATCTCCATCCGGTTCTTGTTCCTGCCAGTGAATTTTAAGCCTGCCTTTTCCATTTCATCGATATACTTTGGATTCACTTCATACCTGTGACGATGCCGTTCAATAATTGCATCAGAGCCATATAGTTTATTGGCAAGGCTTCCTGGCGTCAGTTCAGCAAAATAATCGCCGAGCCTCATTGTAGCTCCCATATCCACCACACCCTCCTGCTCAGGCAGCAGGTCTATCACAGGATGTTCGGTAGAAGCCAGTTCCGAGCTGTTGGCATCTTCATACCCCAACACATTCCTGGCAAACTCGATAACAGCAGTCTGCATTCCTAAGCATAACCCCAGATATGGTTTATTGTTCTCCCTGGCATATTTAACCGCAGATATCTTACCCTCGGTTCCCCTTACTCCGAAACCACCGGGCACAAGTATCCCATCGTACTTTGAGAGCTGGTCAATGGATTCCGGTTCTTTCTCGAAATCCTCGGCATCCAGCCAATAGGTATTGACCTTGCACCCCACCTCTATGCCCGCATGTTTCAGGCTCTCCCTGATGCTCAGGTACGAATCTTCAAGGTCAGTATATTTACCTACAACAGCAACATCCACAGAACCGCTGATTGAGCGCATTTTTTCCACCATTCGGCCCCACTCTTTAAGGTCATCTCTGGATTTTAAATTGAGCTTGGACAGCAAGTATTCAGCAGCACCTTCAATTTCCAGCTGCTGGGGGACCATATAAATATCTTCGGCATCATGGGCGCTTATTACCGCTTTTGCCGGCACGTCACAGAACAGGGCGATCTTTTCCTTGGTACCGGGTAGCACAGGCATTTTACATCTTGTAACTATCATGTCAGGGTGAAGACCTAATTGGCGCAGTTCCTTAACCGAATGCTGTGTCGGTTTTGTTTTTTGTTCCCCCTGAGGGTCCATGGGCACAAGGGTCACATGGATGAATACTACGTCCTCCGTATCTTCTTCATTATGCAATTGCCTGACAGCTTCTAAAAATGGCATACTCTCAATATCGCCAACCGTGCCGCCAACTTCCACCAGACATATCTGGGCACCGCTGTTCTTGGCAACATTCCTTAACCGTTCTTTTATCTCATTAGTGACATGGGGAATTATCTGCACGGTCTTACCCAGGTAATCGCCTCTTCGCTCCTTATTGATGACTGCCTGGTACACTTTTCCTGTTGTGATGTTATGCTCCCGGGTCAGTTCAATATCAAGGAACCGTTCATAATTACCCAGGTCAAGGTCAGCCTCACCGCCATCCTTTAACACAAAAACCTCACCGTGCTGGAAAGGACTCATTGTCCCGGCATCGATATTGATGTACGGGTCAATCTTGATAGCCGTCACATCGTAACCTTTGTTTTTTAAAATCCTTCCCATTGAAGCGGCTGTAATACCCTTACCAAGTCCGCTCATCACACCGCCGGTTACAATGACATATTTCATAAAATTCCTCAATTATTTCATTCTTTTTTCGTGAGCAAATGTATGGCAGCATACATCAGAATCACCATCAACATAATAGATGCTGCCACAGCACCTGTTAGTGGTTCTATCATATTGAACGTAAATGTAGCTAACAATACCACCATCGCAATCAGGACAAGTAACAAGGGCACAATAAATGTCTCCAACTGATGAGGATGCCTGCCCGACATGTCCGCATTTTCAGAATTACTATCTGGTTCATAACTCATATCAGATGATGCTGCATACGCGGTCTTCTGTAAGTAACGAGGAGTGCCCAGTCTTTCGTCAACATCTACTGTGCGCTTGGTTTTGACCTCAGTCGGTTTAATTCCTACGAATATCTTAAATGTATCAGATTTTGCACCATAACCGATAGCCACCTTGATCTCTCCCTCCACCCATTCGATTTTGGCAGGAAGATTTGCCACTACTGGCATATATTCCTGGTTGGTCACATAGGGGTTTTCATGTAAAAACTTGACGTACTTCCTGATACTTTTATCAGCTGATAGATGAACATGGGTAGGATTGCCGTAATTACTGATCACCATTTCAAAACTGCAATCATTTCCAGGTCTTATAGGCACTGTAATCTCAGGACTGTCAAATTCAATGGCAATACCCGGATTGCGGTTAATATGTATTTGCTGCACTATTAGCGGCCTCTTAACATTATTCTCTCAGGTCGGGTGGAAGCATATTTGGAATGCTATCTTCTATGGGATAATGCTCATCACACTTTTTACAGAACAATGAGCCAGAAATAATCTCATTATCATCCTCTTCATCCACGGTAAGTACCAGGTCACCTTTACACATAGGACAGCATAATATTTCCATCAGTTCATGTTTCACAGTTTTCAACTCACAAATTTTTTTATCGATTTAATGGTTACGACATATTTGTTCATCAAATTATCGGTATATGCCGGGCTGTCAATAATATTTGCCATATATACTAAAATTGGATATTCAGGCCAGACTTTAAGGGAACCAGAATCTACAAAAAAAATGATAAGTAGCTGCCCTAGTAAACGGCCATCTCATGAAGAACGTCTGTCTTGCTGATAATACCTATATACCTGCCTCCTGAGGTTACCAACAATCTTCCTACCTTTTTGTCATTAAAGACCTTTACAACATCGTATAGTGGAGTATCACCATCCACAGAAATGATGTCTTTTGTCATAATCTCCCGAATCTTAAGGTTCACCTTGCCGCTGGCAAGGGTATTACCAATATCAGTAAATGTAATGACTCCTACGATATTACCTTTATCCTCCACGGGCGCACCATGAATGTTGTTTCGGGTAAATATCCTGGCTGCCTCCTGTATGGTGGCATTGGCAGGTATGTTAATGGTTTTTTCAGACAGATATTCTCGTATTGGACGTTTGGGAAGTGAAACCATTTCTGTAATAGAAAAAAGCAATGCATTGGATGAATCATCTCGCCCCACCACTTTTCCACGAACAATCAATTTGTTGACCGGTGTTGGTCCCACCTGTATGGTATCACCAGCATCAAAATCACGTATATCTCCAAGAATACGAATGATACCATTGCAGGCATCTGGATGACGCACAGTGGTAAAACTTATCTCGGCAGCTGTCAGCCCTTCTACATGCTCTTGATTTTTATATATAGGAACTACTGCCTCTGTATCCATTTCAGCAACACTTAAAACTTCATAGGTAGCACCTGTTGCTTTGTATCCCCCTTTTGGACCAGGTACACCTTCTACCAATCCCAGTGCCTTAAGTGATTGCATCTGATTGCGAACTGTTCCAGGATTACGGTTAATTATTTCTGCAATCATTTCTCCTTTTATTGCACATTTATTCTGTCGATAAAGATTAATTAAAGCAGTTAAAATCTCTCTCTGAATTGGCGTAAGTTCCATGTTTAACTTGCTCCTAATGTTAATTAATAATTGGTATATACATATAAGTTCTTTTACTTAAAGTCATCCTTCCAATTTCTGCATCATCTGTTTTATGCAACAATAGAGACATTTTACCATTATGACTTATTCAAATAGTATTTTATTAACCTTTAATGTTTCTGCATTCTCAATGATAAATCGTTAATTTAATGGGAGATTGAAAATAGTTATAAACTTATTATAAGTTGACCATCCTTTTGATGCTCCAGGAACATTTCAGCTACTTCATAAGACTCCACCATTTCGATACCATCTATGAAATCAGCCTCACGAAGCCCTATCAACGAACATGCCAGACGACAGCATTTAAACTTGACACCAAGATCCAGGCATTCCTGTACATGCTTGTCATAGGCAGGAGAACCATACTTATTCTTCTTGCCCAATAGCACACCCATTGGACCCCACAATACCACTACCACATCAAGTCCTTTTTTCCGGTAGTATCTTGCAAACCGGATAGTTTCCTGGGGGCTGGTGCTCTCATAGATCATATTTTTCAAAAGCAGTAGTACCCGTGTAATCTCAACCATATGAATACCACCTCAAAGCAGGTGTTCAGCAATATTTTCCGTTATCATATGTTCACAATAGATGCATCTCAATCGTATTGGGTCCTTTTTTACTTCAAACTTTGACTTGACAGGTTCGTTGGTATTGGAGATGCAGTTGGGATTTGCACACCTGACCATACTTTCCACCATTTCAGGTAATTCCACACGATGTTTACCAGCAACCCCAAAGTCGCGGATAATGTTAATGGTCGCATTGGGTGAAATGAGGGATATTTTGTCAACCTCTTTATCTTTCAATTCCCTGTTTTCTATCTTTACAATATCCTTAAATTCAATATCCTGGCTGGACACGTTCATTGCTACCGAAATGACAGCACTGGACGAACCCGTGATACCCAGTATCTTGAGCACGTTCATAGCTTGCCCGGCATTAATGTGGTCTATGACAGTGCCGTCGCGTATAGGATGTACTCTCAATTCCTTTCCCAGGGTCATACATCAACCCCCAGTACGATGGTGAGCAGTGCCATCCTGATGGGCACACCATAAAAAGACTGCTCAAAATAACGGGCATGGGTCGAATCGTCCACTGAACTGTCAATCTCATATACCCTGGGAAGAGGATGCATGACTATCATATCCTCCCTGACATTTTCAAGATGCTCTCCTGTTATCTTGTATGCCCCTACTACTTTGTTGTACTCGGTCGGGTCAGGGAACCGTTCTTTCTGGATACGGGTCATGTATAGTACATCCACGCTATCCAATACCTCTTCAAGGTTTTCAGTCTCGCTGACCCGGGCACCCATGGCTTTCAGGTCCCCTTTTATCTGGTCCGGCATCTTCAACTGGGGAGGTGAGACTAACGTGATATTTGCACCATATATTGATAGGGCATAGGCAAGGGAATGAACGGTACGTCCGTACTTCAGGTCTCCCACTATGGCGATGTCCAGATTATCAAGATGGCTTTCCTTTTTTATGGTGTACAGGTCAAGCAGTGTCTGGGTAGGATGATGCCCGGCACCGTCCCCTCCGTTTATAATAGGAACCGATGCGAATTCAGCGGCCATGCGTGCCGAGCCCTCACTGGGATGACGCAGCACAATGGCATCCGAATAGGTACTTATCACCCGGATGGTATCGGCAAGTGTCTCTCCCTTTACAACGCTGCTCGCCTCTTTTGAACCCAGGTTCAGTACACTTCCGCCCAGCCGTAACATGGCGGTCTCGAAAGACATGCGGGTCCTTGTGCTGGGTTCATAGAACAATAGTGCCAGGATATTTCCGGCAAGAATCTCTGACCTGCCGCCCCTGGCCAGCGTTTCGAGTTTAACAGCCCTCTCCAGGATAAAATCAATCTCGTCCTTTGTAAAATCCTTCATTGAGAGAATGTGACGGCAGTCATTGGTCATCACAGTTAATATGTAGATTTAGTGATTTAAACCTATTGAATAACTTACAGATTACTGTATATCGACGCCTATCCCCATGATATCTCTGGCACCATTGTAAACATCCTCTGCAATATGAGCACACCCTTTAGCACCAGACCATACTCCAAGACATTCCACACCCGTACCAACGTGTGACTTTATCCTGTCCCTGGCGTACTTGATGTCGCTGACTGAACCTGCTATGAAGATATTTGGGTCTTCTATGCCTTTTTCCTTTAGTAGCAGTTTCATGGCAACTATTTCCATTGCTGCAAACAGTGCTGCGGTATCTAAAGCAAGGGCTGCCGAAGGGTCGCCTGCAGAAAAGGCAGTCATTAGAGCGTTTAAGTCCTGCACCCCTGCCATCTTTACTACTCCTGCACGGATGAAAGCATCATTGGCAGTATATTTTCCGTCATCCACATCCCTTATTCCTTCCAGGTCAATGGGGCCGTGATGTATTCCGGGCGCAAATATACATGCATCCAGCGCACCCAGCAGCCAGCCATGTGCCACTGCCAGTGTTACGGTGTTGGAACTGATATCTGACACTACCATGTTGTCGTGTCCTTTTTTGTGGGCATGGTACACGATACCTATCTTTTCAGGGCTTGCACCGTGGGAGAAAATGTTAAGCCTGCCATCAGCGGTGTTGCCCCGGTGAAGCCCGGGTATTACCACGGCAGGTATGCCTGAATTTTTTATGGTGTCATAGACCAGCGTGCCTCCGCCCACATGAAGCCCGGCACCGTGCCTGGATTGAATGCCCCGGTCTGGTACTCGATCGATGGGTGTTATCTTGTCTATGCCGTCACCCATTGAATATGTGACTGCCATCATTTTTATGTCTGATGCGGATGCACCCAGACCCTGCAGTATGCTGTTTAGAAGTTCCTCCGGGCCCATACCGGCAGCCTGTTGTCTTGATAGTTTGAACTCACGTCCATCTGTTGATGCAAAACGCATGTGGGTGGTGCCGTGATCTATTCCGACGAACATGTTAATCTGGAATGTTTCATGTGTATTAATATTGTCTATTTATACTGGTTTTCATGGATTGATGTTTTTCTGGCCTTATTTTCAACGAAAAAAGCAAAGATGGCATATATTAAAGGGGTTACGTTACTTAGTGCTGGATGGTTCTTATATTAAGTTTTCATCTTAATCGTTATGCCATGCAGTTCTGCTGCGACTGGGACAAAGAATGGTCAATGCAACCCCCGTCGCCGGAGACATGAGATACCCCCCAGCTCTACTAAGGGGAGCTTCATTTGTTAGGTCCAATTCAACAATTTCGAACAAAAATGGATGTAATGATATTGTAAAATTATGTTCTGCAAGATACATTTCTTCGATTTCTTTTTGGGTATATCCTGCTTTCATTAATTTTATCCGTTCTTTTGAAGTTTCTAACATCTCCTTTCTTACATCCTCTGACTTTTAAAAGTATTTTTCTTGCAGTTCCATCAAATCAGCCAATACACTTTTGAAATTTACAATAGGAGTAAGATGAATAGAGATTATATAATGATACCGACAATTTATTTAAGTTTCAATAGTTTTTTTGTTTTTAATTGTTTATTATAGTTTATTTTAATATTTAGACGTTTATTATAATCTAAAAAACGTGACTATCCAGCTATAAGCCATTAAATTTAATTTAACCCATGATTCACTTGTTATCTTAATCGTTATGATATGCAGCTCTGCTGCGACTTGAACAAAGAATGGTCAATGCAACCTCAGTTGCCGGAGTCATGAGATACCCCCAGCTCTGTTGGGGGGAGATTCATGAAAGATTCAAAATAACCCCCTACTCATCCAACTGCCCCAATAAAGGATAAAACATATATCGGTTAACCCCTCTCAGATATCTTGAATGAGTGACATAAGAGACATCCCCGGCATCGGAGAAAAAACCGCCCGCCGCCTGGCTGAACATTTCACAAGCCAGGAAGATGCAATGAACACATTCATACAGCATAACGTGGCAGCCATTGCAGCAGTGCCCGGAATCGGTGAAAAGAACGCCGTTGTCCTGATGCAGGCATTTATTTTCAAGGATGAGAACATCTCACCAGATAGTTTCCTGAAAACACCCGAAGCGCAACGGGTATACCGCCGTCTACTGGATATCATAAAATCATATGCCAGCACAAAATATGCCAGGTACAAACTCAACATCTACTTCCCCATGCCCTAATCAAAAAAGATAAACTCGCCTCAGTAATGGATGATGTAGCCGCATCCTGCCGTCTTGGCAATTTGAAAACACGGCATTTATGGATGCAAATCGTATGTGGGTAGTGCCATGGTCTATGCCGATAAACATATTCATCTGGAATGTTTTATCGGTATTAACACTGACTATTTACACTGATTTTGAGGATTCCATTGTACATTGGTTCCAGTAATACCAGTATCTGGCCCCAGCATAATAAAAAGCTTGGTCGTGAAGATCTTGCCAGTTCATGTAAGTTATGTTCATTTTATGGTTCAAGCTCGATTATTTTGAAAAACGTTGGATTTAATATTATTTCAAAATTATGATTATCGATATAAATTTATTGGATATTTTTTTGATCATATCCTGCCTTTAATAATTTTATCCTTTCTTCTGAAGTTTCTAACATTGCTTTCCTTTTATCTCCCCGAACATTGAATGGTATTTTTGCAGGCACTTACCAAAATCATTCAACAAAGCTTTGATCTTCATTGAAAATTAACCCCCACTCCCCAACCAACCAATCAATGAGATCTATAATTGAAGAGTAGTGATTTCTAAGACTTAACTCCTATTTCCCCCAATTAATTATCATAATGTATAGTATATATATTTTCCGACTTTTTTGATAAAAAAATTTTATAGTTGAGTGTATATGTTAAAATAGATATTCTATTATTATTTATATTTCCGCTTTAATTTTCATGCCGGGTATAGTACATATTTCCATTGGATACCTCAAAAACCGTCTTTCTAAGCTGGAAGAGGAAAAGGATAAAAAGTGAGTGAGAGTGTGCCGTTCAGGTGGACGCGCCCATACTGCAGCCCAGATATTGATGCAAGCAGGATTCAAACATATTTTGAATATGGAAGACGGAATGTTACGCTGTAAAAAGCTTGGATATCCCGTAGAAAGATAATTTCAGCTATTATTTTAACATACCTGCATACAAAAATATAAATAAAATCAATTATAAAACTTATACGCAACCCTTAGATTTTCGATTAAAAAACAATTTGAGTGATAGTAATGATTCATGCAAAAATAGTTACGCTAATACTGTTATCTATGCTTTTAACAGGTTGTACGACGAACGGAGCAGACTTTGATTCTGTAGTCAGGTCAATGCCAGAGATCCAGCAGGTAATAAAAGCACATCCCGATGCGAAAATAACGGTCACATACTGGACAAAAGAAGAAGTAGAGACGATTTCGGATGAAATTGGACTACAGTGTGGTAAAAACATTACACCCCGGCCCCTGTATAGAGCAATAGTCAGCGATCGTGACGCGGAAGTAATAAACTGGATCGATCCCGTCAATCGTGTAATAGTATGTTCACAATTAGTGCTTGTCCAAGAAACTGCTACTGCGACTCCGGAAGTAACTTCGGCCGGAACAGAAACGTATACGGCAAGTCCAGTAGAAACTCCAACCACGACTGCAACTGCTACAACTACAGCAACGGCAACTCCAGTAGAAACTCCAACCACGACTGTAACTGCTACAATAACAGCAACTGCAACGGAAATGGAAACAGAAACTGCGACCGCAACAGCAACCCCTACTGAAACGGCGACCGAAATTCAATATAATGTTATTGCAGTAGCAAGACAATTAGATTCAAGCACATTCGAAATCACCTATTATGGCGGTTCAGACCATGGAATGTTGGAATCATTAGAATATGAAGTCAACGGGATATCTGGTTCCAGTGCAGGAAAACCAACGGTTGGCCAGACTTTCACGGTCTATGATGCTGGAACACCAGATGGGAATGACCATATCATTGTAACCGCGATATTCGAGAATGGAGCAGAACAGGTCATTTTGGATAGATATATTTAATTGAAAAATATTACTATCCAACCTCTTTTTTTTTCGTGTTTGGAGGGATTGCCCCCCGTAGCTGAAAGAATGCATATATTCAAAACCAGGGTCAAACTCAAACGTTCGGCATCCTGTAATAAGGATAAAACATATATCGCTTAACCCCTCTCAGTTATCTTGAATGAGTGATATAAGAGATATCCCCGGCATCGGAGAAAAAACCGCCCTCCGCCTGGCTGAGCATTTCAAAAGCCAGGAAGCTGCAATGGACGCATTCATGCAGCATAACGTGGCAGCCATTGCAGCAGTGCCCGGAATCGGTGAAAAAAACGCCGTTGCCCTGATGCAGGCATTTATTTTCAAGGATGAAAACATCTCACCAGACAGTTTCCTGAAGACACCCGAAGCGCAACGGGTATACCGCCATCTCCTGGACATCATAAAATCATATACCAGCACAAAATATGCCAGGGACAAACTCAACATCTACTTCCCCATGCCTTCATCCAAAAAAGATAAAATCGCCTCAGTAATGGATGATGTGGCCGCCGCCTGCCGGATGGTAGATAACATATTCGCCACTGACACAGGTTTCGACCAGCTCAAAGTCGAACTGGCAGGTGTAAAGCCTGTGAAAACAGTGAGTCTCCGCAAGGTCAGGGACAGGGTCATAGTAGCAGCCAGGCATGAAGAATACCAGCAGGCACAGGCAAAATTTGGCAATGCAATCGATGTACTCCTGGCAGAATCCCCCCGTGAACTTGCCGATGCTGCCGCCGCTTACCACCACGTAACAGCCTCAATGAGACTGGAAGGAGTGGACATACCTTATGATGCCGAAGTTGACTACGCCGACCTGCCAGACCTGGAAATGTGGCAGGTTGTGCCCGAAACAGAGATTGCCTTTTACTCACAAAACCTGAAAAGCATTACATCTGCCATTCAGGCATACAAACTTACCGAAAATACCGGGTCACATGTCTTTGCAACCATCAAACCCGGCTATGTTACCCGCCTGGAATCGGCACTTGATGTTGTCGGTGACAATAACGATATCAGGACCGGGACTGACAAAGAGATGGACAGGATTCGGTCTGCCCTTGACAGACTGGATGACACCATAAAGACCGCAGAGAATAGCGCAGACCTGCAGCTCAGAGAATTTCTTGAAAGCAGCACCGTTACCCTCAGCGGCAAGGACCTAATGAATGCAGTTAGTGGTGATGTGAAAGACCTGCTTGACCGGGAAATATCGGGCCGGTACACCGAAATTGTAAAAGAAACAGTGCAGGTAATCATTGACGCACTAAACCTTGACCAAAAGGAATCACTCCTGCTTGATGACCTGTTCAGCCGTGACATTAATACCACTATTGAAGCTGACAGGGACGCGGTGGAAAAACTCAGGCTAATGCTCAGGGCCAGGCTGGCAAAACGCCGCATGGATATGCTAAAGGAGGCTGCACGTAAACTATCAGACCTGAAAGATACAGCCCAGGCACTGGTATCAGGCGCCATGGAACTGGATATGTGGTTCGCCATCGGCCTCTTTGCCAGGGAGCGCAACCTTACAACACCCGAACTTACAGATGAGCCCGGTATACACATCAGGGCAGGCACAAACCTCTTCCTCGGAGGTGACATCCAGCCTGTGGACTATGCGCTGGGTGAGGTGTCAGGAAGTTCAGCAGAGGAGTACACTCCAGAGCGGGTGGCAGTACTCAGCGGTGTGAACTCAGGTGGCAAGACCACAACGCTGGACATGGTTGCCCAGGTGCTCATACTATCCCACATGGGATTCCCGGTACCGGGTGAGGAGGTGACAGTGGGGCCGGTGGATGAGTTGTACTATTTCGGTAAATCCAGAGGTACCATGGATGCGGGTGCTTTTGAATCCACGATACGGGAATTTTCAGTGGTATCCGGCACAGGGAGGATGGCAGTACTGGTGGATGAACTGGAATCCATTACTGAACCCGGAGCATCGGCCAGGATAATCGGCGGCATCCTGGAATCCCTTGCTGAGAACCCTCATGCTGTGGGTATATTTGTGAGCCATCTGGCAGAGAGCATAATGGAGCATACATCAGCACCGGTACGGGTTGACGGCATCGAGGCACGGGGGCTGGACGATGACCTGAACCTGATAGTTGACCGCAATCCCAGGTACAATTATGCAGCAAAGAGCACGCCTGAACTGATAGTGGAAAGACTGGTGCGCAGGGCTGATGATGAGAAAAAGGATTTCTACCAGCGGCTGCTGGACAAATTTAAGTGATTGAAAAAATCAACCCCTTCATTTCCACTGGATTAATCATTATAATTTTACGGTATTTAAATAATATATATGGCTTAATTGGCACAGTTCCATAATCCAGTTATAGACTAAATTAAACTTTCTTCGATGAAAAGGGCAAAAATGTTCGAAGGCACAAAGCGAACAATTTTAGATTTGTTCAGATTGTTTAGACCTTTTGCAATAGATTGATAGATACTGGGATGATGTTTTTCTAAAGAGCAGAAGCTGTCGATGTTTATGTGTTTCGAACATTCACTTACGGATTTTTTTTCAGATTCGTGCCGAAAATGTACAGATTTTTAAAGGTTGTTGGGGAGTAAGGAAACAGTATTTGCATATTAATTAAGTTAGTTGTCGAAAAAAGATAAAATTACTAGATTATGGGATCGTGCCATGTGACCGTGTCCCCGCAAATTGAGATTGAATAGATTTATATACTATTACTGCTTATTATCATAATGATGATTGTGAGCGGGTGCAATTTTTAAAACTAACCCCCACTCCCAAAACCCGCTCACAAATTCGTCATTTTTGGAATTAATGAAGTAGTGTTTTTCTAATCCCTGGATTATTGTGATTTTACTGATTGCCATTCTCCTGGATCCCTGGCAATCAGTTCAGTAAAATTTCCAGCCGGAATCAAATGTTATCAGGCCCAAAGTTACTTTTGTAAAGGTCAAACGTTATATAGACCAGGGTGGGCCAGTGATATGGCTCAGAGCCGGGTGATTTCTATAAATATAGTGAAAAACTAAACAATATTGACTAATTAACTGCAAATTCCAACAAGTGATGAACAATAAACCACAGAGGGCACGGAGTACACAGAGGAGAAAAACGGGTGCAACCTCTGTTTTCCTCTGTGCTCTCGGTGTACTCTGTGGTTAAATATTAAAAGTAGTAAATATGGGATAGACGTTAGAGTCTATCCACAATACCTTTTAGACCAGCTTTGTGCCTGGCCTCGTCCTGTGAAGCGCGTTCAAAGAACAGTCTTGCCTCGTCATTCCCTTCCTTTCGAGCAAGGTCAGCAGCTTCTGCCTTTTCCACTTCTGCCATGGTTTCGCCTTCAAGCATCATGGTAAGGTTCGACTTTGTATCCTTAACCATGCCCAGTATCTTGGCCACTTCTGCTGCATGCCATGCCTCGTCCATTGCGATCTGGCGCAGGTAGATTGCCACATCTGCCAGTCCTTCTTCTTCTGCGACCTTGGACATTGCCAGATACCAGCCCACTTCAGTGGTCTCCCCCTTGAATGTCGCTTTTAAAATATCTTCAAGACTCATTTATTCTCACCATCATACAAATTATAACTGTTCCATAACGGTGATTCATATTATATCTACAGTGACATAATGTTTATCCAATTGGGGGATATCTGAAGGGGAGTGGATGGCTTGAAGAATGGGTGGCGGGGGCTTGGGGGGGGAATTATTTTATTTATATGACCGAATTTCGAAATGCTTAAATCACAATACATTCGTAGATATTATAGTCAGTGGAGTGAAGAAAGGGATGGGAAACATTTGAGAAAAGAAATGCCGGACAAGATGGAAAATCGTGGTGAAGAGAGCTATTACAGGCCTACGGCACTTAAGTCCGAGGTATAGTGACTGCAGGATGGATGAACTGCGCATCATCTTTTGTGAAAAGACAGAAATT
>JAUWTY010000149.1 GCA_030614485.1 Methanosarcinales archaeon
TAGATAATTTAAAATATTCATTAATATTATCAAAATTAATGCATAGATATCCTTCAATATTTTTAAAAATTTTTATTAATGATGAAGCTGTTAATAAATATCTTGAAGTTCCTTCTATGAAAATATCATATAAAAGTTATATCAAATGGTTAATTCCAAGAATGCCAAAGTTTCTCTTAAAATAATAACATTCCCCATTTTATCCGGCAATCATCTTCAGTGCACTCCAAACCCAAATCCTCATCCATATCCCCCCTTAACCCCCTAATTTTATCACCCATAATTTTATATTAAAATCCTCCAAAAAAACAGAAAAGTATATCAACCAATAACACCCCAAATTACTACCATGAACCTAACGCCCACAGTGAAGACCATGCTGGTCATGGCACTTGTCCTCACATCGGTCCTGGCAGGAGGTTGCCTACGGGAGTATGACACCACCAACCTGCAGTTCAATAATGTGGACATATCCGCAGACATCATCGATGACGACATCGTACAGCTGGACATCATCTCTTACGTGACCAACAAAGGCAAGGACTCGGGCGAAGTGGACATCCAGGCCAAAGCCTACAACCTAGATACCAGCCTGCTCATGGCAGATGAAAAAATATCCATGGGCCGAATCGGCAAGGACAGGACCCAAAACGGCACCGTTGAATTGCAGGTGCCCATCACAGGCAATTACCGCATAGAAGTAACCATGTACGAGGACGGCGGCCAGGTAACTTCGGGCAAAGCCACCATATCGGGCCTTGAATCCCTGCTTTCCAGTCCCAAACATTCATACATCCACATCCGTGACGTGGACGCCGCCATGACAGCCAGGGGCGATACCACCACCACCCTGAAAGTGACCGCCTTCCTGGACAACTACGGCAGGTCGGATTCGGCACCACTGACAGCACTGGTGAAACTGCGGGATGCAAAGACCAACCTCATAGGCCAGAGCGGCAACATCAATGTAGGTGAGGTCAAGGCAGATACTACCGTGGTCAAGGATATCGAGCTTGAAGTGGCAAAGGACAGGGACTATCGCGTAGAGATAATGATATTCGAGAATGACCGCATCATTACCGAATACGGTGTATCCTTCTTCATGGCGCCAGACAGTCAGGGCGATGAAAATGTTGTAAAGAAAACCAGTTCAGTGAGTACCACCGAGACCATCACCACAGAATGGGTAATGCCTACACCCGCCCGGACACCCTATGAAGACGTGTACAGGACCGGGGATTACGGCGCACCAATGCCGGAGGCGCCAGGATTCAGTGTATGGCTGGGCATAGCCGGACTGCTGGCAGTGGCAATGCTGCTCAGGAAACGAAAATAAATGATGCTTATCAGGTATAACAAAAAATCAGGTGAGAACAATGGATGAAAAGGAATCTAAGGAAACTTCAGACAGGGTAGCCGGGATAGTTCTATTCAGGAAAGGCTCTATGATTATCCTGTTGTTACTGCTGCTGGCATCTTCTTTCGGGTTCTATTTCAGCATGCAAAACGCCATATCCGCACTGTTCGATTACCGCTACACCGAACTTATCCGCTCGGTCTTCAATCTGGTAGTTGTAGCGGCAATATTGTATATTGCCAGGGAATTCTTTTTGAAGAAGTGATTTTTTTTCTCACGGGATACTATTATAATTAAGAAGGATAGAGTATATTCCAAATGGAGCGATTCCTATGGATATACAGCTCATTGATTTTGAAAAAGAAGTACAGAAGTTAGAGTCCCCCCGCCGCCCTTATGATATGGTATTCGTGGACGACTCGCTGCTGCGCGCCGTGTTGTGCCAGGGCGAGGGTAAATGGTACGTCCACGACTATGACGAGTTCTTCCTTCATCACAAGGGCAACGTGGTCATCGAATCAGACAATTCCACCTTTGAACTGAAACCCGGTACAGGCATACTGGTGCCTGCAGGAGTGCGGCACAGGACCAACTCAGAAGGCGAGGGCGAGGGCGTGTTCCTGGTATTCAGGCACAAAAAGACGGCCTGCACGCTGGCGTAAGGCAGGAGGCAGGCATGGGCTACCTGAAAAAAATTGAAAATATCAATATCCCCATAGCTCTGCTGCTGCTGCAGTTGGTCACATATCCCTTTGTCATAGGCATACGCAATCAGGAAGACCCGGTGGGTGCTGTGATAAGTGCAATAATCATCATCGTTCCCGTTTTTGCACTGCTTGGCCTGATAATCAGGCAGTTCTTCAAAAAAACCGGCCTGGGCAAGAACATGATACTGTTCCTGGACCACAGAGGCGTGAAATTGAAAGAGATACCGGGCTTAATAGGCATCATGATTCCTGTGTCCTTTTTCATGCTGATAATCCTGATATACGGACTGATCATTTTCATTTATTTTTTCTTCATCACCATCCCAGTGTACCTCATCTTCAGGTTCGGAAAGAAAAAGCGCATGAGAGACCTTGTGAAGTGGCTGTTCAGGCTTGAAGCAAAGGTGTGCATAAGGTTGAAGCGATATACCCGGTTGGGGTATGTGCTGCCATACTTCTTTGGTATCATGTTCTCGCTGGTACTGACCAACGGTCATGTGGCGTTGGGAGTGCTGTACCTGTTGATATTGATGCAGTTCACTTTTGTGGTGGCACTATACAACGTGATAGGACAGCAGGAAGTGATTGAACAGTAACGGATTTTTTTGTTGTATTCTTCCCGATAAATGATGATTAATCAAAAATCTTAAGTATTAACAAACCTATGATTATCATACAGTTTTATTAAGTTGTGAAAAGGAGAGAGGAAATATGGTTTCAGTTGGACAAGAATTATTGAACGTACCTTTTGGTGATATGATAAGAGAAATGGCCCTCGCGATTGCAGAAGGCCAGATGGCCCTTGATATGAATTCAGTAAAAGTCGCGCAGGCACTCGCAGACTCGGAACTGGAAACAGGAAGCGTGGTGATGTACATTGAAGAAACTGTTGATGCGGATGGAAATGTCACAGCTACCGATGTGGTTACAAATGATGCACCAATGTCTCTGCTCACTTATGGTCTTGAGCCAAGGTTCTATGAATTCACTGAATCCATCATTGAGGTTAAGATGGCTATCTCAATGAAAAGGGAAATGTCAACTGAGAAAAAATACGGACGGGAATTCAATTTAACAAACAAGAGTAAAGTAAGCGGCAGTATTAGTTCTGGTGGTTTGACCAGTTTTCTGTTTGGTAAAGCATCTACAAAATTTGAAAATACCACAACTGTGGCATATTCATCAACTTATGATGCAAAATACAGCTCAAAGTATTCATTCAAGGAGTCCGGCACAAGCCTGTTAAGAACAACATTAAAGCCTGTTCCTGCCCCTGGTAGAGTAATACCCACAATAAAAGTTATCGAATCAACACCATAACGGTTATCTCCT
>JAUWTY010000059.1 GCA_030614485.1 Methanosarcinales archaeon
CTAATGCTTACGCATTATATCCATTATTCCAGCCTTGGCACTCACTGGAGGTGCTGCATTTAAGCCACAAAGTTGCATACCAGAACCTCCAAACATCTCATTATTCAGCCTATCAGTAATTTCCTTGAAAATCCTCTTATATGCAGTACAATGGGGGTCTACGTCCACAATTTCACCATCATACGGTGCTGTGGCATTGTAGGGACATCCTCCCCGACAAAAATTAATGTAACTACAATCCCCGCATTTCTCGTCCACAAGTTCCTTATACTCCTGCATAAGCTTCCATGCATCAGACCGGGTAAGGTCTTCCATGCTGGGACGGTCAGAAACATTACCCATAACATACTCTGGCATACCTACATAGCGATAGCAGGGATATATGCTCCCATCAGGTCCTACCGCAAAAGTATCACCCATACAATCCACAAAAGTGCATACATTGCCCCGGCCCGTGAACACACACCTGCATATATCGTTAATATTCATAACCTCAATATCATCCAGGTGTTCCAGATATTTATCCAGCAGGAAAACTAACAATTCCCCGTACTCTTCAGGTTCAAGAGCCAGCTCTTCCGGGTCATGACTGCGTAACGATGGCAATGCAGGATGTAACTTCAGATTTAAACCATTCTCAAGGAAGAAATTGAAAATATCCTCCCTGGACTTCACAGAATTAGAAGTAAAAGTGCAGATAAAACTCACCTTGAGACCATTTTCCTTTGCAATTTCATAGCCTCGCATGGTCTTATCATAATATCCTTCCCCTCTTTGCGAGTCATTAAGCTCCTTTGGACCATCTATACTGGAACCAATTGGAATATCATACTCAGCCAGTATCCGGGCAAGTTCCGGCGTCATTTTCCAGAGATTAGTTTGCAATGCGAATGCAATCTTCTGTTCACTTAATCCCTCAGCAATTAATGGTAAAGCTTTCCTGAAAAAATCCGCACCCGCTAATAACGGCTCCCCGCCGTGGAAGGTAAAAGTAACCGGCTCATCCCGGAAATCCTTGAGCCATTTAACCACTTGTTCGATAGTCTCAACACTCATTACTGGAGAGTCTTCCTCAGAACTCCAGCAATAAGAACAATTAGCAGGACAGCCTAACGTAGGTATCAGCATCACATGAAAAGGCATATAATATCTCCTATTTTGAGTTTCTTCAAAGTATTAATGGGTTTAATAGTTTTCCAGTAATAGATGTAGTAGAATTGAGCTGAATAAAAATGAAATGGTAGCCCTGTCTCTTATGCCGGCACTTCAAAGCTCAGTGCTTTGACCGGGCATTCCTTGACGCAAATGCCACAGACATCACACAGGTTGTAGTCTATGACAGCCTTGCCTTCTGTTATAACAATAGCCCTCGGCTCGCTGGGACAACTCCTCTCACAAATACCGCACCCTGCGCAAATCTCTTCCGTCCATACTAATTTCTAATCGTCTGTATTTGGAAAAACTCACAAATGTTCTGATTGTACTCCTATATATGATTACAGTTAACTCTGATTAAAGTCTATGCTCATGATATGTTTGGACAATTGTTGATACTCTTTGTTACAGTTCCATTCATAGAACTATACATACTCATCGAAATGAGCAGCCGCCTGGGAGTCATACCCACCCTGGGTCTCGTTGTCATCACAGGTATAGCCGGGGCCGCGCTGGCAAAGCACCAGGGCCTGGGCGTAATGCACCGCATCCAGAGTGAAATGTCATTCGGCCAGATGCCCGGAGATGCCCTGTTCGATGGCTTGTTGGTGTTAATCGGCGCCATACTGCTGCTCACTCCCGGCATCCTCACCGACCTTATCGGCTTTTCGCTGCTTATACCCGGCACTCGGCTCCTGTTTAAAAAACATCTTAAAAACTGGGCCAGTAAAAAGATACGCACAGGACAAATTGTCTATACTCAACCCGGTCAGTATGTGTAACCTCATCAATGATATTAAATATAAAGAATACAACAATAGAGCATTATTATTTTCCATTTTATCACTGGAGGACACACATAGTTGAGCAAACCTACTGTTAATATCGGCATCGTGGGCCATGTAGACCACGGAAAGACCACGCTGGTCAGCGCCATATCAGGCATATGGACCGACAAACATAGCGAGGAGATAAAACGGGGCATCTCTATCAGGCTTGGTTATGCCGATTCCACCTTTAGAAAATGTCCCAAATGCGACGTGCCTGATGCTTACACAGTGGCCGACACCTGTGAACAATGCAACACCGCCACAGAAGAAGTCAGGACAGTATCTTTTGTAGATTCACCCGGCCACGAAACACTCATGGCCACAATGCTCTCTGGTGCAGCCATCATGAACGGAGCCGTACTTGTCATTGCAGCCAATGAGGCATGTCCCCAGCCCCAGACCAAAGAACACCTGATGGCACTGGACATCATAGGCATTAAGAACATCGTCATAGTCCAGAACAAAATTGACCTTGTCAGCAGGGAAAAAGTTCTTGAGAACCATCAACAGATACTGGATTTTGTCAAAGGAACAGTTGCAGAAGGTGCCCCCATCATTCCATTATCTGCCCAGCAGTCCATTAACATTGATCTTTTAATCCAATCCATAGAAGAGAACATCCCAACGCCTGAACAGAACTTGGATGAATCAGCCCGGATGCTCATAGCCCGTTCATTTGACATCAACAAACCCGGCACAAAACCGGGCAAGGTCTCAGGTGGTGTAATAGGCGGGACCATAAGCCAGGGTTCACTTAGTCCAGGTGATAAGATAGAGATCAGACCCGGACGCAAAATCGAATCTGGCGGAGTGGTGAGCTGGGAGTCCATAAAAACTGAAGTGACCGTTATCATGGCCGGAACTAATAAGTTAAAAACCGCCACTCCCGGTGGGTTGATAGGAGTTGGGACAAAACTTGACCCTTCCATCACCAAGAGCGATAGTTTGGTAGGTCAGGTAGCAGGAGAGTCAGGAGCCCTTCCCCCCACAAGGAATGGATTTGTCATGGAGATTAGATTGCTCGAAAGAGTTGTGGGTTCAGCCGACGAACTGGTTATCGACCCCATACATTCCAATGAACCACTTATGCTCAACATAGGGACCGCTACCACTGTGGGTTTAGTAACCAGTGCCCGTAAAAATGAAGTTGAAGTTAAACTGAAAAGACCGGTCTGTGCCGATGAAGGTGACAGCGTGGCAATCAGCCGAAGAGTCGGAGCCAGGTGGCGACTCATAGGTTCAGGCACTATAAAATAATCAAGATGGTTAATATGAAAGTAATTATCGATACCAATGCTTTCATGATTCCTGTCCAGTTCGGAGTGGATATCTTCAAGGAACTTAACCGATTGGGATTTGATGAGTTTTTGGTGCCGTCAGGTGTTGTAAGGGAACTGAAGACCTTAAAACAACTGGCAAAGGGTAAGGATAAACTGGCAGCAAATACTGGTTTTACCTTGACACAGCAGTGTACACAGGTGATAACTGAGGGGCCTGTTGATGATGCAATCATAGAATTGGCAATTGAAGAAGAGGCTGCAGTTTTAACAAATGACATAGAGCTTAAGAAAAGATTATGTAGTAAGGACATCACAGTAGTGTACTTGCGCGGAAAGGATCATCTTGAAAAGATGTGAAATGTTCGGCATATTCACTTAATTATTAATTACTTTAATTATAGAGACAGAGGATTATTGAATGTACAAGAAAATGAAACTGGCTGATACAGTACGTATCGCTCCAGAACTGCTGGGAGATGATGTTAACAATGCAGTCAAGGTTGCCCTTATAAACAAACTGGAAGGGCAGATAGATAAGAAAGTAGGAGCTATTGTTGCCATTATAGACGTTGAAGAAGTTGGTGACGGGCACATCATTGCAGGAGATGGCGCGGTATATTATGAAAGCGTGTTCGATGCACTGGTTTTCAAGCCAGAACTGCAGGAGATCATCGAAGGAAGTGTTGTAGAAATTGTTGAATTCGGTGCATTCATAGGTATAGGACCCATGGATGGACTTATCCATGTCAGCCAGATAACAGACGAGTACATATCCTATGATTCCAAGAACGCCCGCCTGGTGACAAAGGAAAGCAACAGGTCCCTCTCAGAAGGGGACATTGTACGCGCCAGGATTGTTGCTGTGAGCATCAACGAGCAGGAACCAAGGGATAGTAAAATAGGTCTGACCATGCGCCAACCCTCACTGGGTAAGATAGAATGGATTGAAGAAGACCAAAGAATGAAGGACAAGGCAGAGGCCTGAATAAGGGTGATACAGGGATGTCAGATAAAGCATGCAATGATTGTCACAGGATTACTTCAGGTACCGCATGTGCAGTTTGCGGATCAAGTACCCTCAGTTCCGACTGGAGCGGTTACGTAGTAATTATCGACCCATCACGTTCTAATATTGCAAAAAAACTCAAGGTGGATCTTCGTGGCGAATATGCACTGAAGGTCCGGTAGTGGATTTATGCTTAAGACCATCCTGGGGAAGACATTCTGCCTGCCAGAGTCCATGCGCCATGAGATGCGAAAGCAGTTCGGTGTGCTATACCCTGGAGATAGTATAGAAACCACCCGGAAAATGCTTGCCGATATTGGGAATCCTGCCAAACTTATTGTCGTTGGTGACATCTCAACGTTTAATATGCTCCAGTGTGATACCGTGCCTGACATCTCGATAGTTGATGAGAAAACACATCGAGCCCCGGCAGAGAATAAGATAATAAAAGGTATCAGGCATCCGGATTTCAGGGAAGTTCTGATTGAAAACCCTGCTGGTTGTGTGACACATGAACTGGTATCTGCACTTACTCAGGCCCTGGATGCTGACGAACCAGTTCAAATCATGGTGGAAGGGGAAGAAGACCTGGCTGCATTACCGGCAATTGTGCTTGCACCCCTGTCATCAGTGGTTATATACGGGCTGCCTGATGAAGGTGCCATAATGGTAAAGGTCACATCTGATGTAAAGACCCAGATATTCGGTATGCTGGAAAGAATGGCCAGCGAATGAAAGATTTTAATTCAGTTTGATAGAAAAGTACATATCCAATAATAAGATTAATGAAGGCTATATTCTAACGATAATATAATGGAGGATTCAATTTGGACATTGAAATTACAAAAGAGAGGGTAAACCCTCTACTTGATAGAAATGAGATTACATTCAACATCTCAAATACTGGAGCAACACCTTCCAGGGACGATGTAAAGAACAAACTGGTCGCAATGCTTAATTCCAAGTATGAACTGGTGGTATTAGGTAACCTGGCAACTGAATACGGTGCCCAGAAAACAGTTGGGTATGCTAAGATATATTCTGATGCAGCACGGGCAGCAGAGGTGGAAAACGAATATATCATCAAGCGGAATAAACCCAAGCCTGTGGGAGAAGTTGAAGAGGAACCAGCCACGGCAGCTGTAGATGAAACAGCTGAAAAGGCCGGGGAAGAAGCGCCTGTTACAGAAGAAGCTTCTGAGGAAGCAAAATAAACTGAAGAATAATGGTGATTACAATGGCTGCACATAAATATTACGAAGTATCTGATAACTCAATCAAGAGAATTAGGCAGACTTGCCCCCGCTGTGGTGAAGGTTTCTTCCTCGCAGAACACAAAGATAGGCTGACCTGCGGTAAGTGCAATTATACTGAGTTCAAGAAATAATTGCGCTCCTACCTTTTTTTGTAATTATTTTTCATTCACTGGAATTATAATAAATTTGTATTATATATATTCCACTTGAAATGTAGTGGTTGTAGTGATACAAACTAACCCAGCCGCTTTCGTAGTTCTTCTATTCCATATCTTAGTTTGATAATCCGGCTTCGTCCCCTTGTACCTTTACCTGTGAAATTTGTATCCACCAGTTTCAAAACCAGTAATTTTTCCAGGGTCTCATAGTATCTGGTATATCCAAGCCCTGTCTTTTCATGGAATGTCTTGTAAAGTTCACCAGTTGTAATCTCTGCAAGGTCTAAAATCAATTCCAGTAAGGTCTTTTCTTCTTTTTTCAAAGATTTTAACAGGTAAGTGAGATGCACCAGTTTTGAGGATTCGTAAGCGCCATTTACATCATCCAGTGAAATGGTCCGGTTCGCACGTCTTTCAGCGCTCAGACCCGAGCGCTTAAGCAGGTCGATGCCTACCCTCAAATCTCCCAGCAGTTCGGCATATTCAACCACTGCATCGAGTACATCAGAACTCACCACATCAGGGAAGAAGCCCAATTTTATTCTATTGTCCAGAATATCACGTATCTCGTCGGTGTTGTATCGAGGGAATTTTATCTCTTCCGGGAGAAACACGGACTCCACCTTTGGGTCCAAATGAAATCCCGTACCGGTATCACTTAATATTGATATCACACCTATGCGGGCACCTGGATTTGTTTCATGGGCGCGAAGTAATGAATAGAATACTTTGTCGTGTTCGCCTTCATGGAACAGGTAATTCACATCATCCAGAGCGACTACCAGCACTGTTTCCTCGTCTGCCAGGTGCTGGGTTATTTTTTCATAGATCTTCTGGAATGATACACCCGAGGAAGGGGGACTGTGGTTGAACAATTTTTTAAAAATCCGGGAGAATACTGTAAAGCGTGTGGAATTGGCCTGGCAGTTAATGTAAACAGGTATCACTTTCGATTTGACCTTTTCTATCTCCTCGAACAGTTTGTTCACTCCAGTAGTTTTGCCTGTACCCGGAGAACCTATGCACTGCACATTGACAGGTCTGCCACCGCGCAGGGCAGGTTTTACGCAGTACATGAGGGTCTGCATCTGGGTGTCACGGTGGGCGAAGTACTCGGGTATGTGGTCCAGTTCGAA
>JAUWTY010000082.1 GCA_030614485.1 Methanosarcinales archaeon
GGTACCTGTAATTATATACTCAGCCGCATGACCGAGGAAGGCCTTTCTTATAAGCAGGTGCTGGGGGAGGCCCAGGAACTGGGCATTGCAGAAACCGACCCGTCATATGATGTTGAGGGTATTGATGCTGCCTGTAAACTGGTCATACTTGCGAATTCTATTTTTGGGATGGATGTAACTTATGATGACGTTGACGTCACCGGTATTACCAAGATCACACCCGAATCTCTTTCGTTGGCAGGTGCTGAGGGAATGGTAATAAAACTTATTGGTGAGGTACGGGACGGAGATGACGCCATAATAAAGGTTGTACCAAAACTGGTTCCGAAAAATCACCCGCTTGCAGCGGGTGGTACATTGAACGTAGCACTGCTCAGGACTGATATGGCAGGTCCCATTTGTGTGAAAGGGAAGGGTGCAGGGTCCATGGAGACAGCCAGTGCAGTGTTAAGTGATATCATTGCTATATGCAAAAAGAAATGTTAAGGTCTGGAATACTGATGCATCGTAATACCGGAGAAAACACATGCCAGATCATTTGAAACGGGTGAGAATTATTGCTGATTTCCAGTTTGGTCACGGGGCAGGAAAAGCCCTGTTCCCTGACGGGTCTGAGTTTTTATTGTCCAGAACAAAAAGGGTCCGGCAAATTACCTTAAATGGAGTGCGTATTGCCACAGTCCGTGCCAGGGATGGGGTGCTAACGTTAAGCATGGAGGGAGGTGCCCGGCTTCATAGCTTTTTGACGGCACCAGCATCAAGGGTTGTAGTGATGGCTGATGCAGTGCCTTTTGTGCGGGATGGGAAAACTGCTTTTGCCAGGCATGTTGTTGATGTGAGCCCTGATGTAAGAGCGAGTGACGAAGTACTGGTGGTGGATGAAAATGATACATTGCTGGCAACTGGACAGGCTGTACTTAGCGCAGTAGAGATGCAGGAATTTGAAAGGGGCGCTGCGGTTGATGTGCGCAGCGGTGCAGGAAAAGCAGATTAAGCTGAAGTCGTGATTATTGAGAGCTGTTAGTAGCGGATCTGGACCTAAATGTTGACCACAAATTCGCACACCTCATCTTCATTACACTTCATTTCAGGTTGGATAAATGTGGCGTTTTTGTTGATAGTTTGTATAGTACCTCGAACATAGTTTTTGCAGACCACAATACTGGGCACTACACCCACCAATACATCACTGAAAGGACAGGCATTAATTTTCATAGATGCATTGTTTTTATTTTTCGATATTATCTCGGAATCAATGCCGTTTAGCAGGCAAATCATTTCTAAAGGTTCGAGACAGGACGAAGCAGAAGTATCTTTGACGTTTAACGTATTTTGTAATTGTTTGCAATCTTCCTTTCCCATTTCATAACATGTATCTTCGAGTACTGGAAGAGTTTGGGACTGGAACCGGTCCATCAACCTGGACATGGCTCTTGATAGTATCCTGTTGTTCAGGAGACTACTTTTCCACTTTGACTTGGATGGAATACCTACAAGTTTCCATGATCTGGCAAACCTATCCCGACGGTCGGTCGTTCTGAAGGACATTTGATTATTCCAATAACTTTTTATTTCAATGCTGAATACAGCATTATCAAGATTCCTGGGATTTCAATTATCAAAGCGATGGTGCGTGCTAATTCATATGTCATATCGGGCAACAACAATCCGGCGAGCACATCAAAATTGCTGCCAAATATCAGGATAAATAATCCGATGGTTAGAATCAACAGGTTAGTTTGTTTGGTTTTTTCATAAGTTTCGTATACGAACAGTATGAATACTCCACCTAGAAGATATACGATAGCTGTAAGGATCAGGACTGTTTCAAGGCCAAATATCATTCAATTTCTTCCCCCTTTTTGAGGATATTACATGATTCTTCTTTATGTCGTTTTGTTGTTATGAGTGTGCTGGACTCCAGTACACCATCGATTTCATTTATGACATGCAACACATTATTTTTGAGAGAGTTTATATCAAAGGTCCTGACCTTCAAGAACAGGTCATAGGGTTCAAGCAGTTCATGTATCTCCAGGATGTCGTCTACTTCTCTCAGTTTGTTGATAATATGGATCCTGCGGCTTGAATCAATGTTAATTCCAATGAATGTTGTAAGGTTAAGGTCTATTTTGGATGGATTGGGTATGATTGAAAATTTTTCAATCACCCCTTCAGATTCAAGATTTTTTATGCGTTTATGAATGGTGGATGTGGCTACTTTCAGTTCCTTTGCGAGATGTGTACTATGTACTCGCCCGTCCATCGAAAGGAATTTTAGAATAGAATTGTCCAGTTCGTCCATATCTTGAGTAAACATTTCGATGTGATATACTATATAAATTTCGCTATATTTTACCATAAATAGATGATTTCGAAACTTTTACCACCATTCCATCATAATAAGGCAATTATTGTTCAGAGCAATAATCCTGAAACTGGGCATTGTATTGCATATATTTCATCAGAAGCATGATTTATTGTAAATTAAGTTGAAACCTATGTTGAAATCTATCTGGGAATCTATGTGAAAGAACCCCTGATTTCGGAGTATTTTTGGTAAAATGCGAAGTGTTTTTATCGATAGTGATGTATGATACATTTTCCAATCATTATAGAAATAAAGATAATAAACATGAATGCTATTTAGACTGCAGGTTGATACAAATGGAACTTGAAAAATTACGACATGGCACTGAATTATTAAAGCGCGGCTTTGCTAAAATGCAAAAAGGTGGGGTAATCATGGATGTTACCACCCCTGAGGAGGCTCATATTGCAGAGGATGCAGGGGCTGTTGCCGTGATGGCACTTCATATGGTCCCGTCAGATATCCGAAAGACAGGCGGCGTAGCCCGGATGGCTGACCCGCAGATAGTTGCTGAGATTATTGATTCGGTCACTATTCCTGTGATGGCAAAAACGCGTATCGGTCATTTTGTGGAAGCCGAGATTCTTGAATCGCTAGGTGCTGATATGATAGATGAGTCTGAGGTGCTGACACCAGCGGATGTTAAATACCATATTGATAAACGCAACTTTACCATTCCTTTTGTTTGCGGGGCCAGGGACCTTGGCGAGGCACTGCGCAGGATACACGAAGGGGCGGCTATGATACGTACTAAGGGCGAGGCAGGCACCGGGGATGTGGCCGAGGCTGTGCGGCATATGCGCCAGATAAATGAGCAGGTGGGGAAGCTGAAAGGGCTTGAGTTGATAGAAATGGAGCGGGTGGCACGGGAGATTGAAGCGCCCATAGAACTGGTACTGGAGACTGCCGAGATGCAGCGCCTGCCTGTGGTGAACTTCGCTGCTGGTGGGATAGCTACTCCGGCAGATGCTGCACTGATGATGAAACTGGGTTCTGATGGGGTGTTCGTGGGCAGCGGTATCTTCAAAGCCGAGCAGCCGCCTATAATGGCAACAGCAATTGTTGAAGCTGTGAATAATTTTGATAAACCTGAGGTACTGGCTGAGATATCAAAAGGTCTTGGCGAGCAGATGAAAGGCATCAGTTTTAGCAGTATACCTGAACAGGAGATACTGCAGACCCGCGGGTGGTAGGGTACCACCTGGTTATTATTTTTTAGAGTATAAGAAAATCTATATTCTGGAACTGTATTTGGAATTCTATTATTACAAAAAGATTATTTTTATTACAGAATTTTTCATATCATCATGGCCATCATTATTATCTACAACATTATTATAATGTATGATTAATATTATATATGTTAACGGCAATATCCCTATTTGGGTAATAGGAAATGATGTACACCTGTAAATTCTGTGGGTATAAGTACAATATGACATTCAGTTATATAAACACGAAATGCCAGATATGCAACTCAGAACCAGTAATAATCAAACCTAACCGTTTTGAAAACGGGGTTGTAGTTTCAGCTTAATACTTGTCAGTTCTGAACAAACAGTGGTTTAACGTGATTGGAATCGGTCCAGCGTAGTCTGGATTATTCTACTTTTACTCAGGTTCGAGAGTTTTATTCCAAGCAGCCGTATCTTTCTGCCATCAAAGAATTCACGAGAGAGTTCCCGTGACTCTCGTTTTATGATATCCAGGTCATGAGTATAAATATCCAGTGTCTTGGCCCTGGTAAAAGTGGTGAAATCCTCCTGTCTTACCTTTACACCTACCGTCCTGAAGGAAAAACCTTGCTGCATCAATGCCCTGTGTACCCGCTCGGCAATGCCGTCCAGTGAATCATACAATTCCACTGCATCCGAAATATCCACCTGGAATGTATGCTCTTTGCTCACTGACTTTGATTCGGTCCTCTCAGCCACTTCACTTGGATCAATGCCATGCGCCAGCTGGTGCATCCTGGCACCCCATTTCCCGAAAATACTTACCAGCAAGTTCTGTCTACATCGGGCCAATTGCCCGATGGTCCTGATATCCATACCCGCCAGTATTTCCTCATTTTTACTGCCGATACCCGGAAGTCTGCGCACCTCCAACGGTTCAAGGAACTCGGCCACCCGGCCCGGTTCAACAACAGTCAAGCCGTCGGGTTTTTCCAGGTCAGAAGCAATCTTGGCCGCAGTCCTGTTAGGAGCGATGCCAATGGAACAGGTCAGTCCTTCCCGCTCCTTTACCTGTGCCTTGATGATGCCCGCAATTTCCACAGCCTCCGGTAAACTGCCAGCACCTTCACTAATATCAAGATATGCTTCATCCACGCTGACCTGCTGGAACTTATCCGCAAATGAGCGCAATATTTCCATGATACTGCGGGACACTTCCTTGTACAGCGCCATGTTAACAGGCAAAAATACAGCATCCTGACACAGTTTATATGCTCGGGATATGGGCATACCCGAATGTATCCCGAACTTCCGGGCCTCATATGAGCAGGTACTGACCACGCCACGTCCATGTCCGCCTTTAGGGTCTGACCCCACCACTACCGGTTGTCCTATATACAAAGGATTTTCACGCTGCTCAACCGAGGCATAAAAACTGTCCATATCAACATGAAGTATGATACGATTCATGGTAGCGCTCCAATGACATATTTTGATACAGGATATCATTAAGTACTGTTGTCCCTGATATAGTAACTCCCAAAGGGGGTAATTGATATGGCTGTAAAGAACAGACTTGAATTAATTCTGGTATTAATATTTCTCACAATTTTCTTTTTGCCGTCCATTGGTGGGCTGGCACTGAATTATCTATGGTATGACTCACTGGGTTATGCTGAGGTTTTCTTTGTAAAGTATAAGGCTGCACTGTTGCTGTTCGGTTTTACTTTCCTGCTAACCGGCAGCATATTGTATCTGGTATACCGCTCTGGCATAGGAACTATAACGAAAACGGGCGGACCGATTACGTCATTATGGGAGACAGAGTTCTTCGCAGGTGTTGAAAAGGAATACATAGACGTAACACCCAAGAAGGATGTATCTGCAGCCTTGAAAGCTGTCCAGTTACCTGCCCTCCTGTTTATATTTCTCTTCTCAGGAATGCAGGCACTGGCAGTATCGGGGTCATGGCTTAAGGTACTGATGTACCTGAACAAGACACCCTTCGGGCAGGCTGACCCCATATTCAACAATGATATTGCATTTTACGTTTTTTCCCTGCCATTCTATAGTACCGTGCTGAACTATGCCTCTGCCGTACTGTTCCTTGGAATGCTGCTGCTGGCTGGGTTATATGCCACCTTCAACTGGAATCTGTTGATGAAACTACCCACAGACCTGAG
>JAUWTY010000165.1 GCA_030614485.1 Methanosarcinales archaeon
TTCAGTTATATCTTTTCAGGACGCCGGATGACCTGAAAGACCTCTCAGCAATCGGCGCCAAGATACGTCTATGTAAAGGCGCATATAGAGAACCGGCTGATATAGCCATTACAAAGCATGAGGATATTAGAAAAGCCTATGCAGACCAGATGGAGATGCTGTTCAAGGAAGGGGGGCTCGAACTTATCGCAGTGGCCACCCATGATGATGAACTTATTGACATAGCCAGGCAATTGAACCGGGACCACCCCCGGAATTTTGAGTTCCAGATGCTGATGGGTGCGCATGACAAACGGAAAGAGGAACTGGCTCGGGATGGGTACAAGGTCTGTGGGTATATTCCTTATGGCAAGGGCTGGCTGGGTTATTTCCTGCGCAGGTTGAATGAGCAGAAGCGGGATATTAAGACTGCACTGGTTTGTGTTTTGAAAGGGAATTGAGTTCAAAAAGTAGCCATTTTACTCTTCACCCCTTGTGCAAACACATTGAACAACTTCCTCATCTTCTCATACTGAGATGTCTCCACATGCGAATACCTAATCGTTTTCTCAGGGGAGATGGCGATCCTGCCCTTCCCTAGGAATTGATGGGTCTTGTGTGCAGCACTGATGCCTTCCGTAATCGAATCATGGATGTCCTGAACACACCCGGAGCCGGACAACATGATGCACCTGTCAGTTCGGCCCAGTCTATACCCAAACCGTCAAGCACAAGTTTGGTGGCCTTCTCGATACCAGGGTACCGGTTAGGAATGATACATCCCAAAAACAGCGATACAAGTTTTATTTCCCTTCCTCTGCTATTTCACTTTCCTCTTTCTGGACCAGTTTTACAAAACCCGTAATCTCAAGCAGTTTTTTTACCTGTTCAAGAGCATCAGGATATTTGTGGACAGTCTCTGGTAGTTCATCCATACCCAGCTCTTTTCGTTTATCCCGATTTGCATCATTAATGGGAACTGCATGACCTTTATCTATAACCAGTCCGGCTACTTGACGATGCTCAGCTAGCATCAGCCCCATGTGTACCGATTCCGTCCTAAGAGCCAGAATCCCGTCAACAATCTTTATTCCTCTGGGACACCGTTCCTGACATTGGTAACAGGTTGTACACATCCACAGGTCTTTATCATGATATACATCCTTATTCCGTCTTGCCGCCAGTACTATACGTCTTGTATTCAGGCTGGTGTACCGTCCAGAAGGGCAACTACCGGTACATGTCCCGCACTGCATGCAGGTTAAAAAAGTCAATCCTTCATCATCAAGCAGTTTTACAGGTTCCTTTGTCATGATTCCACTCCATTGATAATAACAAAAATTCAAGATTTCCGGCTCTCAAATAACATCTTTTTAAACAACATTGATGTCAGTGATAATTATAACTATTGTTTTTGTAAAGTTTTTGTAAATTGACTTGTATGTGATTCTGTTAACACCAGACAAAGCAGGGTTTGTTATTTTGAGCGTTTTGATTTGTTCAATACAGTTATTGCACCTACCGGACAGGCTCCAATACAGGTCTTGCAAAAAAGACAAAAAGCAGGTTCTTTTGCATAATACACAACTCTGCCGTCTTCCATCTTTCGAATATCCCAGACAATGGGACCTTTTGGGCAGATATTCCTGCAATATCCACATCCAGTACATGAGTCATTGACGGATATTTCCACAGACATTTATTCATATAACAATTTTCTAAAGCATATATTATTGGATTGATAAATTGACAACAAAATACTCTGATGCCGCAAAAGTAATCAGATGACACAAAAGTATTAATACTAATAAAAATGACTTTATTATATTAATTTGTTTCAAAAAATAATTTGGCATGATTTAGGGTACTTCTAGTGAGACATGTACATGGATAATTCAAATGCAAGATTAATAGATGTAGTTAGTGCATCCTTATCAAATATTACAGCAGGAATCGTATTAATCATTATTACGGTTTTGGTATACTTAGACATGTTCAGTCTATTAAGAAACCCGCTGTTTACTGGTTCCCTGGCACTTGTGTTTTTTATCACATCTTATGTCAGCATGGAATCTGAAAAAAAACAAAAAGGAGTCGGTATCCTAAATCTTGACATTAACGGTATTATCGCCGGCCTGTCACTCCTGGCAGTTTCAATATTAGGTGCAGTAGGACATTTTGAAGTTGTACGTCACTTTCTCTTTCCGCTTATACCTGGTGTTGTCCTGATGGCTTTTGCCTTCGGCAGGGCATTTATAAAAACCAGTGATTTAAACATAGGAATTAAACGCACAGACCCCTGCACCATACTGGGCGGCCAGATCCTTATTCTTTATTCTATCTTGCTATACATGGGCTTAGCATCAATTACCTGGAGTCCTATGTTCCCATTGCTTGTGGCAGGAGCACTTTATACTACATTGTTCATGGAAGTGCTACCTCATTTAGCAACCAGTTCGCAGGATATACATAACGTAGCTGTCTGGATGGCTGAAATTGAAGAAAAAGCATACAACCTTAGACGTGAATTCGAATCTATCAAGCTAGATCGTGGTGATCTGGATATTGATGCAAGTCTTGAACGCCTCAATACTATACAAAAAGCTGTCGGCCAGCTTAAGGAATTGAGCGGTTCTATAATGCTCGGTGAAGTTGCCCAGCCAGCTCTTGAGATTCAAAAGGTTGTCCCCAATCAGCATGTTGTGACCAAACCTACTAAAACAGGATGGAATATGCCTTCCGAAAACACGCTGGATGTGGAGATTGAATCCCAGGATCTCGAAAGCCTGGTCCAACCAAGAACTAGTGAAGAGATGTTCTATGAAAGTATCCAGAAAGAAATTGATGTTCATGGACTGCGCAGTATAATCAAAGAAGCGAAAGAGATGCGGGAGTCCATGTATGCACAGCGAAAGACTCTGGAAGATATTTGATCATGGACCTTACCCGACTTCTTGAGAATGTAAAAACGGGAAAAATTGATATTGATGAGGCTTTAAAGCAGATACGTATCAGTAACTTCCACACCCTGGA
>JAUWTY010000138.1 GCA_030614485.1 Methanosarcinales archaeon
TGGCCCAGGAAGACCTTGTCAGGGCAGTAGGCGAGTTCAATAAACGGAATGCATTCAACTATATACCTGAATATGAAACATGAAAGTCGTACTGCTGGGTACCGGTGACGCAATCGGTACTCCAAAGATAGGCTGTCACTGCCCTGCATGCCAGGATGCCCTAAACGGGGGGCCCAGCCAGAGGCTCAGGTTTTCAGTACTGGTGGAAGGGCCAGGGGGGAAGGTGCTGGTGGATACCAGTCCTGATTTAAGGTGGCAGATGATATCGAGGGGACTTGATCATGTGGACGGGGTTATCTGGACCCATGGGCATTATGACCACTATGCGGGTTTTGGTGATTTTCACCGGGTACAGAACCATGTACCCGTGTACGGCTTGAAAGATACACTGGACTATATCCTGTTGTACCTGGGATTCCTGAAGCCAGAGCGGCATGATGTGGATTGGTTCAAACCCTTTGAACTTGCAGGGCTTACCTTTACCCTATTCCCTGTAAACCACCCGCCTATAAGGGAATCTGCAGGTGTAATGGTTACCGAGGGCGATAAGAAAGTGGTCATAACCGGCGATACCAATGCTAATATATCGCAGCAGAGCCTGGACATCATGCAGGATGCCGACCTGCTTATCATTGATGCCATCGTGCCGCCGGGCATTAATCTGGTCAAGCACATGAATGCTGCAGAAGCCTTTGAACTGGGCAGGCAGCTGGGTGCGCGTGAGGTAGTATTCACCCATATCAGCCACATGTACCCACCCCATACAGAAGCTGTCAAGGAATGGCCTCTGGGTAAGGATGGCATGGAGTTTATAATCTGATTATTTCACTTTTTCACATCAGATTCCATGGATTCCCGCATTTGCCGTAATTTTCGAATCTGGGAATTAAAATAAATCGCAGTGGCAAGACCTGCTGCGCCCAGGATTATAACCATTATGCCCATAATAGTGGGAAGTGATGACTTATAATACTTGACATTAATGTAATTATGGATTGGGGGTGTAGCATCCCATTGCAGTCGCACCCTGCCGTCAATGTCAATTGACCTGCTATCCGGTTTTGGCCTGAGAGGGCCCAGAATGAAATTACCAGCATCATATCCTTCAGGTAATACTACAATAACAGTCTCATTCCTGGATAGTAAGAACTGACTTTGTTCTAATGCATAGGAATAGGCTACGAACCCGGTTATTGGCTGGGTAAAGTCAAAGTGTATGGTATTTTTTCCCTGCGAGCTTGTATACGTGGAATTGAAAGATACGTTAGAGAAGGCACTGGGATTTGAATGGTCCGCTAAGGGAGAGGAACTGCCAAGCACCACTATATCACCGATGTCAGGCTCTTTTTTTGTAGTAGACCGGGACATATCAACAGGGATGAAAATGTCAAGGCTGGGTGTGTTGGTAATTATAGTTACGGCTTTAATGGTTTTGTTGGCAAACAGGAAAAATGTGGTCAGGTTTGTCACATCGTCAGGGGGTGAATCCAGTTCATAACCGCTGGGATGACCCGGTTCCAGGTCAATAGGCTCTGGAGTTTTGTTACCCAGACAGCCGCTGCCGGAAAGTGCAAAAATTAACAGGACTGTGATAAGTAGGATCTTTAAGTGCTTAAAGTTGTGTAGCAAAATAACACCTGGTTCTAACTGTAAAGGGATAGTTTTGAGACCCTTGGATCGAGCTCCAATATCTGGATACCGTCCCGGTACACCCTGACCACGCCGTCGCTCTCAGAGACCGTTACTGCAACAGCTTCAGTATCCCTGGTAATGGCAGCGGCAGAAGCATGTCTTCCGCCAAGCCCTTTCAGGGTTAATACTTCCTTGTCATTCACATCAAGGTAACGCCCGCCTGCCTGAATATAGCCATCACCATCCAGTATGAACACACCGTCCAGCTGGGCGAATTCTTTAACTGTTTCCCATGTTTTAATATCGCAGATGTAAGACACTTCAGGGGAATGGCCCAAGTACGGATTCAGTACCAGTTGATGTGAGCGTTTCATAACTTCTTCAGAGTCCCCAATGATGAATGCTGTGCCAACAGGCTTACCTTCCCTGCCGTATGCACCCAGACCCATGGCAATGGACAATACCGAGCGCAGGGCATCAAGCTTTACCCGTTCAGTACATGATTTTAATTCTTTTACCATGTTGTTCTCTTTCAGGTCATGAACCAATATGCTGGAAGTGCCGCCATAGGAAATTACTCCTACTACTTTTTCACCCGATAACAGGTCATTTATAAATGCAGTTGCAGAAGCGTCATTGATGTATTCGGTTCCTGTGGATACCTTGTGGTACAGGGTTTTGGACAGGGTCTGGAGTTTTTCGACTGGGTTATTTTCGTCTTCAACCTTCTCATCTTCAAAAGCTGGACACACTGCCATCATGGCATGGGGAGAAGCGATCAGCACAGGAATATCGACTTCAAGATCAGGGGATATGTCGTCAGACATTATGATTATGGCTGAGGCTGATATCTTACTGGCAATCTCTGCAGCTGTCCTGATTATCACTTCTTTGTCGCCCATTCAAGTGTCCTTATGATTAATTCAATTTTTTTTCTATCTTTTTAGTACATCTACATTAATTATAAAACTTGGTTTTAGGTAACCTCGCAGGTGAAATGCTGGTTCCTAAAAGGAGAGTACCAGTTCTTCACCGTCCACGAATAACCTTGGTCCGGTAATGATGCCGTCCAGATGTATGCCTGCTACCACATCTCCTCCAAAAGTGCTGTTATCACCCAGGGCTATATGCACGGTGCCAGCGACCTTCTCGTCCTCAAGCACATTGCCGATAAGCCGGGCTGCGGGGTTGATACCGATACCCAGTTCTGCGAGGTTGCGGGCAAGGGGTCCCACACTATCCAGCATGTTAATGAAATGTTCTGCCCCCTCGCCGGTAATTTCGGTAGCCTGCCCGTTTTCGACCTTAATGGTCAGGGGCGAATCCAGCAGTCCCATACCCCCCATCGAGCCATCCACCACAAAAACACCATTTCCTCCCTTTGGGGCCACGAATACTTCACCGGCAGGCAGGTTGCTGGATGAACCCGGTTCATGAATTATACCGTGGTCTGCTTTCCAGTCGCAGGCCCTTACGTCAAAAACAATATTCGTACCCAGTTCCGTAACCAGCCTGATATCTTTTGCTTTTTCCAGTCTGGATTTCAGGTCAAAGGCTGTATCCCTTACTGCCAGGTAATCTGCATTAATGCCGCCTGATTCCATCATCTCCAGGGTAATGCCGGGCAAGGTGGCGGTGCGCACGCCGGCCTGATTAGCGTTGAGTCTGGCTTGGGTATGTGTAAGGGATTTACTGGTGGGTACCAGTACCACATCGGCGGCAATCATTGCATCGGCCACTGCCTTTGGAGGCTCCTGGCCGTGGACTTCCCTGGGTTCCATGGTCATTAGAATGGGGTCGCATTCAAGTTCAACTGCCCTGTCAAATAATGTGCTGGCGATTGAAGGATGCGTAGCAGTATCTGTAATTATCAGTACAACCTCTCCAGGTTTCACTGCCATGCAGGTTTCCAGGACGATGCTGGCGCTTTCTTTTAATGACATAATTGGATTTTACCAATAACCTGATCAAACCTTTCGTGGGTCAGTTATCTCGCCCGTAAGTGCAGATGCCGCCGCAGTGGCTGGAGAGGAAAGATACACAAAAGCTTTGGCACTGCCCTGCCTGCCCTGGAAGTTGCGGTTGGATGTAGCAAGCCCTACCTCGCCGTCACCCAGCAGCCCGAAACTGCCGCCCATGCAGGGTCCGCAGCAGGGACTCTCCACAATTGCGCCAGCCTCCATGAACTGCTCCACCAGTCCGGCGCGTAGCACCTTCATGTACTCAGTACGTGACGCCGGG
>JAUWTY010000125.1 GCA_030614485.1 Methanosarcinales archaeon
GACATACATAAATTAAAATACATTAGAATTATATGTTATATTGGAGCCTGAAATGATAAATGAAGACGAACTTATAGCTCGACTTGCACCAAAAATAGAAGAGCGTATACAGTATAAAATTGTCAAGAGCATCATAAACACCCTTGAGGAAGAATTTTATCCACCTGAAGAGATGATAAGATCAGATTTTATCGAAGCAGTTAGAGATGCTGAAAAAGAGAAAGGCACTACATTTAAAAATACTGATGAACTTGATGCTTATTTAGAGAGCTTGGCATGCTGATAAGATGTATACATATGAAATAAAAGGGAAATTAGCCAAAAAACTTACAAAAATTGCCCGGAAAGATTCCGCGCATTATGCCGAAATCACAAATAAGATATTACAGATTGCTGAAAATCCCTCACTTGGCAAGCCACTTCGCAATGTACTCAAAGGTAAAAGAAGAGTTCATGTTGGACCATTTGTTCTAATCTATGAAATACAGAAAAATAAAGGCACAATAGTATTTCTTGAAATAGCACATCACGATGAAGCATATAAGTAATTTTTATTTGAGGTATTTTCTTTTAAACTGACTGTTTTAGGGTTCTGTGAAATCTGCAATAACAGCCCCCCTATTTCACATATCCCTCAACTCACGCTCTGCACATTAGTATCCATGCATGCAGCAGCGTCAGGGCCTGGCCGCCGGACAAGTGCAAGCGGGGCAGCGAGGTGTGGGGTGCGCCGGATGTTGTGTCGGGGGCAGGGAAATATGATTAAATAGATGGAAACTAGGCTATTTTTCAGCCAGATGTTGCCGATATAGATTTAGATTATCTCTGGAAATAACATTTTCATGGTCATCGTGGGTCATGAAATTTATGGGCTATAACTTGATTTTGATATTGTGTCATGTTTGCATAAGGTTTTAGGGTCTGGACTCCATAATACCAGCCTCATGAAAGAGGAAATGACCAGTGTGGATGTGGCTGCCATTGTGTCCGAGTTCAATACAGGTGAACTCAGCCTGGTGGATGCAAAGATAGGAAAGATATACCAGACCAATTATGATGAAATGCGGATGACCTTGCACATCTACGGACAGGGCAGGCATAACCTGTTGATACAGGCGGGTAAGAGGATTCACCTCACCCAGCATCCCCGTCCTGCACCCCAACTGCCACAGGGATTTCCCATGCTGCTTCGAAAACACGTTATGGGCGGCAGGATCAAAAAGATATCACAACATGATTTTGACCGTATCATAGAAATGGAGATCATACGAGCCGGTGTTATTACCAGGCTTATTGCCGAGTTGTTCTCGAGGGGCAATATTATACTGACCGATGCCGAAGGGCGCATACTGCAGCCCATGAAGCCAGTGAGCTTCAAGGACAGGACACTACGCAGGGGCGAGATATATGAACTGCCCCCACCACAGTTCAGCCCGCTTGAGACTACGCCTGAAGAACTTGCTGGCATCTTGCATGAATCTGATAGTGATATCGTAAGGACGCTGGCCACCAGGCTGAATATGGGCGGCGTGCTGGCAGAAGAGGTGTGCCTGCAGGCTGGTATTGACAAGCACGTGGCGGCAGGGGATGTGTCTGACCTTGATGTGGTGTTGGGGGCATTGAAAACTGTTTTCAGGCCCATTGAAGAAAGTAAACTTGAACCGCATATCGTGGTAAAGGATGGTAAAAACGTAGATGTGATGGCTTTTGGGCTTGAAAAATACAGCGGGTTTGAGACCCTGAAGTTTGAAAGTTTTAACATGGCGCTGGATGAATATTTCAGTGCTGGTGTGGAAGTCGCAACCCCTGCACAGGTCAAAGCGGTGAAAAAGGAGAGTGTGCTTGAGAGACGACTTCACCAGCAGCAACAGGCGATTGAGAAGTTCACCAAACAGGCAGTGCAGTTGAAGCAAACCGGGGATTTACTGTATGCCCATTACCAGACCATTGAGGAGACCGTAAAGGTCATCAATGATGCCAGGGAGCGGCTGGGATGGGATGAGATCCAAAGCCGCCTGAAAGGTGCAGATACACCGCAGGCTAAGATTATCACGTCCATGGACCCAAGCAAGGGTACACTGACACTGGAACTGGATGGTAAAAATGTACTGGTTGACATTAAATTGACCATACCCCAGAACGCCCAGGTGTTTTACGATAAGGCAAAGAAGATATCTGGTAAGAAAACAGGAGCTGAACGAGCGATTCTCCAGACTGAGAAATTGATAGCAAAGAAGGCTGAGCCAGAGAAGCAAAGGAGGGGCGGCAAGATCAAGGTGAAGCCCCGTTGGTATGACAGGTTCAGGTGGTTCGAGTCTTCTGACGGCTTCCTTATTGTGGGCGGCAGGGATGCTGGTACTAATGAGGATGTGGTGAAGAAGTACATGGAGAAGCGGGATATCTTTTTCCATACCGAAGCTCCGGGCTCGCCTGCTGTGGTCATCAAGACCGAAGGCAGGGAAGTGCCTCAGACCACGCTGGAGGAAGCTGCACGGTTTGTGGTCTCCAATTCAGGTGTATGGAAGTCTGGGCGCGTGGATGGTGACTGCTACTGGGTGACGCCTGAGCAGGTGTCCAAGACCCCGGAGTCGGGCGAGTACGTGCCCCGGGGCTCGTTTATTATCAGGGGCAAGCGCAATTATATGAGTGCTACGGTGGGTGCTGCGGTTGGCATCCGGATTGAAGGTGGAATCAAGTTCTTTGGCGGGCCGCCTGAAGTTGTGAAGGGGCGGGCGCAGTATGTGGTTGAGGTTGAGCCAGGGGAGTTCAACCAGAATGATATCGCGAAGAAGATCTACAAGATGCTGGTGGATATGGTTGGGGACCGGGCACTGGTGAAGTCGATCGCTTCGGCTGATAGGATTGCTATGATGCTGCCGCCTGGGGAGTCGAGGGTGAGGAAGGGGTGAGTGCGTCAAGCAGTCTGGCAAAACAATATATGTGCAATGTGGTGTAATAATCAAATAAATGTCCAGGGAGATAAAATCATTAAGAGAACATATGGCGCAATGGGTTACTATTTCGAGTGATGAATACAAATCCATGAAATCCACGCTGGAAATTATATCGGACCCGGAACTTTTGCAGCAGATTGAAATGAGCAGAGAAGATTTCAGGGCCGGAAGATATAAAGAACTTCGTGAACTTATTGGAAAATAGAAACAGCACTTATTTCATTTAGTGGATGCTGGAAATAAACATGAAATGGAATAAATCAATGTACGGTACCCTCGGCACAAAATCCATGGAAGACATACTGGAAGGTCTGCGGGATAAAGAGGACAGAATCTCCTCCCTCAACCCAACCCCTCAACAACCTTCCGCACATCCTCATAAACACCCACACTGAGCCACATAACCAGTGCCAGTTTATCCAGAGCATCCAGCCCCTCATCCCTGGATATTAACCCAACTTTTACCGCCCTGACCACCACACCAATAGAACCTGTAACCTCCAGCCCCAGCCCAACCGCAAACCTCCTGGCAGCCAGGTCATCAATCAGGACCGGGCAATGCCTGCTTCTTGCGAGCATAATAGCCTCAGCCTCTCCCGCATCTATCCCCGCACTGTCTGCGATGTCTTTGGCACTATCATCAGGGTCTTCAACAACAATCCATCCGTTCTCAATTTCCCCCTCTATCAGAAAAGCATCGGCCTTACCCTCTTCCTTCCCTCTGTCCACGACTTCCATCTTGACAGTATGGGGAATAAACACCCTGCCGAAGAGTGCCTTTAAAAGGTCCAACCTGCCGATCATGGCAAGGTGGATTAACGGACCTGAATTGCTAACTGTCATTTCTCCTGCAGCGCCCATTGGATGTCTACGTCCAGGTCCTCTTTTTCATACCTGAACGGAATATTTCGCACTTTCAGTTCCTCAAGGGCTGCCCTGTAGGTTATTCCTGCATTGCCTGCTGCCTTCCACAGGGATATCCTGCCCTCTGAATAGGATTCAAATGCTTTTTTAATGCGGTACTCCCTCAAACCGTTCCCTATGAGCTTACGAAGCATGGTGCCTTTGTCTATAAGTTCCTGCCCGGCTGCTTCTTCAATATCATGGATATATTGCTCTGGCAGCCGTACTGATATGGTCTTCATAATTTATTATTACAATTTATTAGATCGTATACTTAATGGTTTTGTACGTTATTAATTGGGAAAAATGGCC
>JAUWTY010000017.1 GCA_030614485.1 Methanosarcinales archaeon
ACCAGGCAGGAGTAGACGGCATGCAGGCTTATGCCGTGGGCGGCACCCCCACTGATTCGGTGATACTGGGCATATTCTCGATATTGAAAGCCATGCCTTACCTGGTAATATCAGGCTTCAACATCGGCGAGAACATCAGTACCGATAGTGTGACCACTTCAGGCACCATCGGTGCGGCAATGGAAGCGGCCAGTTACGGCATTCCCGCCATTGCTGCATCCATACAGGTACTGGACGAGGGTGACAAATTCGATGACCTGCGCGCCTATGAATACGATTTCCAGGTTGGCATCAAGGTAGTGAACCGCATAGCCAGGAAGGTACTTGAGGCGGGTCTGCCCCCTGGCGTAGACCTGCTCAATGTCAATATACCCAGGCATGCGGCCCCTGATACTGAAATTGAGGTGACAAAACTTGCGCGTAAGATATTCAAGACATCGGTGCAGGAACGGCACGACCCCAGGGGCCGGCCATATTACTGGATTGACGGCGACCTGATACATGACGATGAGGACGGCACAGACGTACATGCTATCATGAAGTGCGGGCATATCTCGGTGACACCAATAACATTGGACTCGACCGCGCCCGTAGACTTTGGTAAACTGGAACAACTTTTTTGAGTGATTATAATGAACCGTGAAGTAAAACCATACGGCCATCTGCTTGACCGCATAATGCTCTATACGTCAGTGTTTGTCATAATGGGGCTGTCTGATGCAGCCATTCCCATCCTGCCGGAACTCGCAGACAGCACCCTGCTGGCCAACGGCGCTGCGTCCAGCCTGATATTTTCATCATTTTTTATCGGGGCACTGCTAAGCATGATGCCTTTTGGAGTGCTGTCAGATGCATACGGCCACAGGCTGTTCATTATAATCGGCTTATTCCTGTCCTTGGTGTCAGGTATAACAATCATTGTCTCAGATAATGTGTGGGTGATAGTGGCCGCCCGTTTTGTGGAAGGGGTAGGATGTGGTGCATTCTTCCCTGCCGCATTTGCAATGCTTTCAGATTTCGAGAAACGAGGACAGTATTTTGGGGAATTCAATTCACTGCTCAATTTTGGACTGGCTGCCGGAATGGGAATGGCAGGTATACTGGTAGCATCAGGCACGAAAAACGGCCTTATACTGTTTGTAGGGCTGATGGTTCCGGTGTTTAATGTATCCATTATGGTTTTGGTGAACAACGGTCTGGGTAACCCTGTATCGAATAAGAATGAAATCATATCTGTGCTGGTCAGATCAAAATCTATTTTTTTGCATACCGAATATCTGCAGATCTGGTTACTATCTTTCGTGCTGTTCGGAAGCAGCGGGGTACTCATAGCCCTGTACCCTGATTTCAGTATAGGATTCCTCGATAAAGGTGCACTGGGTATGTATCTGGCCAGCGTGTACCTGGGTGCAATGGTTACATCGCTAATAGGGGGCAGGTTACGGGTCCGGAGGGATTACCTTGTCAGGGCAGGTCTGGCCATAACCGGTGTGGGTGCACTGGCAGCGATGTTTGATCCTCTCGGGCTGACTTTGATGGGGGCAGGTTCTGGACTGGGACTGGTAGGTCTTGTCACAAGTGTATCACACCTGGATATTGAAAAGGGACTGGCCATGGGGATATTCAATACTTACACATATGCCGGGTTGGGTATGGTTCCATTGGTCAGCGGACTTATGTTATCCACGCTTGGTTATAATGGGGTTTTCACCCTGAATGTTGTCCTGATGATGGCAATGGTATTCTTGCCAATGGGTGCCTTAAAGCAAGGACAAATATAAGAATACGAATAAGAATAAAAATAAAAATAAGGGGGGAGGGCTCAAAAAGTGAGCCCGTCGAGTTCAGTAAAACTCAGATCCTCAACATTTTCCATATCTTCAAGCAATGCATCCAGTTCAGCCATATCTGATTCGATGGTAGATATCTCGCTGTCCATTATATCCCCGGTGGGTGCCGGTGTTGCTGATGGTACAGGTGCGGTAGTGTCAACTTCAGGTGCTTCTTCCTGTGGTGAAGTGCAACCGGACACTGCCAGACCTGTTACTAATACTGCCAGTACCATGATATTTAGCAGTTTCATGCTTCATCCACTCCGGTCATTGGTGCCCAGTTGCTTTCCACGGTCTGCCCGCCATCAGGTGTGGCAGTGTAGGTGCCATTACCGTTGAGTACTGCGCTGCCTGAACCTTCGGCTTTCAGTTCGATATCGTCACTGTTTATGGTCACAGTGATACTGCTGCCGCTGATTGTGGCTGTACCGTCAAAACCACTGTATTTGACAGTGCCGTCATTCATTTCTGTTCTGGTGCCGTTGCCGGTCACTTCGATTTCTGCATCACCATCATAGTCGGCTATGGTCAGTACACCGCTTTTGGCACTTACTTCGATGGCCATGTCGCCAGAGAGGGTTACTTTGCCATTGCCCGAAGCGGTTAGTGTACCTGTACCTCTCAGGTCAACAGAACCAGGTCTGTGCTGCTTGAGTTCGGCAAAGATTTCCCTTAATATGGAGTTTGCTTCCCTGAGTGCCTGGTTTGTTTCCCTAATCTGTAGATTTGCTTCTCTTAAGAACTGGTTTGCTTCACCAGCATTGGTGAGTTGTCCTACGTCATCGAACCCTGTGTGTTCCCCGAACAGTTCGTTGGCATTTTCATGGCTGGCTATCGCTTCATCAAGTGCATCATTATATTTATCCAGCAGGCGTTCCAGTTTGGTGGTGTCCTCACCGGCTGCGTTCAACCTGTCAATCTCAACCTGTATGCGCTCTGCAATGGATTCACTGCGTTCAAGGAAAGCATCGACCCTGTTGTTCACTGTACCCATGACGAAATACCTTGATTCCATGTGGACATGCTGCCATATATCCCTTAGTTCCTTTACAATTGCCTGGAAATCTTCCCTTGTTTCTGCAGATTCGACATCATCTTTCAGGTCTTCCAGATTGTCAATATATTCCTCAAAATTCTCTGATGCAGTGAAGGGAGCATATCCATTATCTTCAGCCTCCTGTGCCCGCATCACAAGTATTTCAAGATGTTTTATCGCGTAATCGATAGTACGGTTCAGGTGGTCTTTCGTTGCCTGTTTAAGGGCAAGTATATTGTCCCGTGTTCTGTCGTCATTTAAGCTGTCCCTTGCATCCTGGAACTCATCCTTTGAGTCCTGGTAAGATTCTCTGGCATCTTCTAATCTGTCAGAATTTGTTTGGTATTTATCCAGAACAACCTGATACTGATCTCTCGGGGTTTCGGCATAGGTTACTGCTGGTACAAACATTCCTATTAATAACATCAATGTGGCAAACATTGCAAACACTGAGGCGTTTTTAGGTGTATTGCTTTTTTTCATTATATTTTCCTCCTTGATATGAGGAAGTCCATCAGACTTCTCTGGATGTAACATTGGTAATTGAGAATATAAGCATACTTTCGGGTATTTAGATTTTAAAGCTTTATAATTCACTTGATTACTTTATAAATCTTAATAACTGGTTTATTTTGTATTATTGTATTATATATAACCTCGTTTTGTAAAAGTGTTGAAAAATTGGCATAACTTCTATCCATTTTGTCGGTCCACTAAAGTTCAGATTCAATAATCCAATTTCCTTTGGTCAAGAAGAGGTATTCACTAATAAAATATTGAGCATGATAATATCCTCAATCAATTATATGCTAATAATTATGATGATGACCGACAAACACTTATATTGTTTAAGACTATGTTACTAATTACCTAATAACTCTGGGTAAAATGAAAAATAAATAAAAACAAGAAGGTAGAAAAAAAATGACAATTGGTTGTGAAGAACCCAACTTGAAGTTCAAACCTTGTGCTGACTGTTCTTTTGAATATCAGCCTAGTGAATGCAGAAAATATCGGGAAAATGGAACTTCCAAAACTGTTTACAAGTCTGCTAAATGGGATAAATGCTAAAAACGGATCAAGGCAATATGATTGAAAATATTTTGCTGATAAGCCCGTCAATTTGAGTTTTTTATGGTATATAAAGTATAATTTTCTCCTCAAATCTCGACTCACTAAAATGCATTCCTACACTCCTTCATGTCGAGAAAGAAAGGCAATCCCTCAAATATGAGGGAATGCCATGCATGTTTAGCTACACATGCAAGAGTTACTATCTCAGCAAAACATAAAAACTGTTTGTCCTCTTTCAGTTCGAATGATATTCGAGGACAATCATAATTGGGATGCCTTTAGCCTTGCTAATCAAGCCATCCTTCGTGATGTCGAGATAAACGAAGTAAACAAGATGATGTCTTGTATATCCGGTAAATATACGATTGTTCTCTTAGCAACTGTATAATCAAATTCTTTCCTTTCTGTACATTCTTTAAGCCAATCAATAAATACCAGTAAAATTACATCATAATTATAATGATAAGCATAGTAAGATATAAGACTATTAAAATCAAAGGTATGATTAGGTGATAATAATGGCAAAAAAATTTGGTAAATGTACTTATTGTGAAATGGAACTCTCGATAAATGAGTCCAAGATGCATGTCAGGAACGAACATCCTGATAAATACGATGAGTTCAAGAGCAATTTTGAGGAATGGAAGAAAACAACCTTTGAAAAAGATATTGCAGCCGAAACACCTGAAGCCGAGACCGTAGCTCCAGTAGTTGAAGTTGAGACTGAAGTTCCAGCAGTTGAAGCCAAGACCGAAGCTTCAGTAGTTAAAGTTGAGACCGAAGCTCCAGTAGTTGAAGCCAAGATCGAAGCTCCAGTACTTGAAGTTGAGACTGAAGTTCCAGCAGTTGAAGCCAAGACCGAAGCTCCCGTTACTGAAGTCCAGACGGCAAATTCGGCGTTCGATTCCCTAAAGTCCAAATCAGATATGGCACTCGATCAATTCAAAGTATCATCTGGAAAGGTGATCAGTCAGGTTAAACCAATGTCCCAGAAAACCTACACACAGGTTCGAACAACCAGTGATAAGGTGTTCAATCAGGTGAAATCAGCATCCCGGAAAGCATATAAGCAGGTTAGAGTAACCTTGGAAAAAGCTGTTGACCAGACAAAATCATTCTATTTGAAAACAAAAACTAAATCCTAATACCTAAAAAACGATTGCGTGATATTCAATGACAATTCCCTTTAATGGGAGCATATGAACTGCCGTTCTTTACTTACCAGCCGTGGCTCTCTCAGGACTTCACCTTGTTACCACTTTTCCTATAACAGATGTCGTCAACTTGCAAAAAGATGCACGGCTGTTCCTCGGTATTTTGGTACAATCTGTGAAAAAAAAGATATATTGAGACCGAAAGCAGTAGTTACTTCCCGGCCTCAAGTTCGTCCATCAACATCTTTTCATACTTATCAGCAGCCTTGCCCTCACCCTTTTTAGCAGCCACAGTCTTCCTTTTCCCTGCCTTCTTGACAGGAGCAGCCCGCTGCCCGGGCTCAGGCACTTTAACACTTGCACTGAACACCTGCTGATGAGCAAATACCAGCAGGGAACCGATACACATCAATGCAGACCCGATCCAAACGAGACTGATAAGAGGTATCTCTTTGACCACGAAATTGTAGCCACTGCCTGCCCGCCCACCATACTTTACATGATAAGTCGTGAGTAGCTGTTCATCATCCATAACCCTGGTCCACTCAACCCGTTCAGGTGTACCGTCCATGTTCTCATCATATAGCTCGATCCAGTAGCGCACCGCACCAGTGGATACGACCCTGTCATCTCTATAAAGGTTGACATAGAACGCATTCTTGATTTGCCCCTCCACCATCCTGTCATTGGTTGTTTCCTTATGAATCGGACCACCGGTATCAGCAGGTATTAGCTGGAAACCAAGTGGATTGTCACTGTAATCTTTATTCGTACCATAATCATCAAGCAATCCGATACTGATATACTGGGTATCTCCCAATTTGGAGTCAGCATAATTTACCCGATAGGTCACATCAAAGGACTGGCTTACAATAACACCAAAAAGCAGGATAATAGTACCCAGGTGTATCAGGGTGACTCCTGCAGGTTTTAGCAGCTTTTTCTTATCCTCTGTATTTCCTGTGTCTATAGTGAATTTATACAATATAGCAACCAGCGAGAATATGAATATCGGCGCATAGCTTAGCAATGATATGCTGCCAAGCATCTGGGTGAAACCCGAAGCAGACCGGTAGAAAGGGCTGGCATGGTTTATCAAATAGTATTCTGGGCGTCCCTCGGGTATAATAAAGGCAAGAACAATGCTAAACAGCAAAATAACTGCCGCAGCAATGAGATACTTCTGTGCCCCTATCTTCTTAACAATGGACCTATAGGGCAGACATACACCCATAATCAGCATCAACAGCATGGTGAACGGGTATGACAGAGTATTAAAGAACTCCCGTTCTGTAGGACTGGCGTTAATGTTCATCACAAGTTTTGAATAGATAGGCGCGGTGATGCCAAAGAAAGCAACGAAAGAAAGTATAATGAACAAGATAGCTGTCAGGTCAAATATATTAGATTCGGACAGCAAGGGCCCGCCTACTCCTTCCTCATCCTTCGCATCCTTTATTCGCATAAATGTCATCACTGCCACTCCGACCAGCAGTAGTACAGTTACCCAAAAGAAAATACTTCCACTGGGCAGTGCACCCACATCGTGGGTGGATGATACCGAACCGCTCCGTGCCACCCAACCCGCATAAAATGAACTGGTGAATGTAAGTGTCGCGAACATGGGTGTCAGGTTTTCATACGCGCCCTTGGTCCTGTATTTATAAGCCATGTGCATAAACATGGTTGTTATCATCCAAACAAGGAAAGGCGTGGTCTCATAAGGGTCCCAAGCCCAGATATTGCCTGTACCTGAAAGTGTACCCCACTGGGCCAGCCCGTAAATCCATGCGCCGCCTACCACCAGTGTAATTGACATTGTGATCCAGGAGATGCGTATCCACTGGCGCTGTACTCTCTCCCACTGTTTGCCCAGACCCGGAGTTATCAGGTATGAAAGAGCTGCAGCAAAAGGTATCAGCGTTGTGGCATAGGCCACGAACTGCAAAGGTGGGTGGATTGTCATTATGGGGTCTTTAAGTATGGGACGCAATCCTGCTCCTTCTCTGAATGCATAATCTACCGGCAGGTTGTACTGGCTGCCCCACAGGTCGAACCAGGTCTGGAACGGGTACATGCTGGACTTGTACACAATAACATAGATGAATATGGCACCAACAGACAGCATGATTATCTGCATCCTCCTGAAAAATGGTGAATCCAGATCGTACTTCTCACTTATCCACAGGGCCTGTAAGAACACAAGTGCAGCCCATAACACCATTGCGCCATCCTGTACTGCAATGGTAGCGGCCAGCTGGTAGAAAGGACTGAGCAAAGAAGAAGAGTTCTGGGTAACATAAACGAACCTGAAATCAGATGTCAGGAAATAATATATCAGCAACGCCATGGAAAGTGTTGATAGCAATGCCGATATCCTGATGGTCCACCTGGCGGATTTGGTGATATCTTCAACACCTGAATATTCACGATACAGAAGCAGTGCTATGGACAGAAGACTGAACAATAACGTACTGTTCAAGAGTAGGGTTCCGTAATTCGTCATTTAAATTTCACCGGTAATTGATTGAATGAATTTGAACTATATTTAATCGCCCCGAAATATATAAATCACAGTATGATTATAATCAGTATGCTGCAATCTATTTTTTTATAATGGATTTATTTTACACTAAGTTCCAACTACTAGTATTTTATATTACTTTAAGGTTTTGTGGAAATAACATTTAATTCATGTTTATCGAAAGGCTTTAATTTCTATAACCGCAATGAACACTGGGTTAATAATATGAAAGTTTTTAAATGCAAGATATGCCAGGAAGGCTACCTGGGAGATGAAGCGCCTACACATTGTCCATTCTGCGGTGCACACCAGCCCTACATGATAGAGGCAAAGGATTTCGAAATTCCTGAATACACTTTGACCGATGTTTCGCGCAATAACTTAGAAGAAGCACTTAAACTGGAACTGGGTAATGCTGAATTCTACTTCTGTGCCGCCGGTCGCTCAGATAATGTGGCAGATGCTACCATGTTCAAGAGACTGGGCAAGGTAGAGTCCGAACACGCTTCCACCATTGCCAAAGAACTTAAAATATCTTCACCAGACATCAGCAGGGACAAGGACATGTGCAATAATGAGAACGTGGGCAACCTGGCAGAGTCACACCAAAGGGAGGCAAGCGCAATAGAACACTATATCAAGTTCCTGGGCGAGGCCACCGAAGAGCGGATTAAAGAAATATTCACAGCTATCATAGAGATAGAAAAAGACCATCTAAGCCTTACAGAAGGCAGGTTTTAGAGTTGGGAAATATCCCAACTCCTCAACTTTTCCTTAACTTGCCTGATTTGCTTAACCGAATTAATTTACTGTCTGCCTCTTTGATATTTTATCCAGCTCAGCATTACGGCAAATATACCCATCACGGCTCCAAATCCTGGTATTCCGGTTGAAGGTGTTGACGCTGCTTCTTCACCATCTCCGACCCCGTCTTCAATCCCATCCCCCGCATCTTCCGACTCCACTACGATGTCGATAGTATGCTCAGAGAATTCAGGGATATACATCATTATCTGTGCCCGCTCTCTTGACTCCTGGGATATGTAACACTGGGCCTGTGTGGCATTGAACACCTTATCAGGGTCATCAACACACTGCATGGGTTCACCGTCATAATATATCCTGAGCATGTCCCTATCCTGCAGCATCAGTGAAGTGTTATCCAGATTGAAATACATCATCTTGCCTTCAGGGTCAGTGCTGTTTACACGAAGTTGTATTCTTTCCTCTGTCATTGACTGTGTTTGCACCTGCATCCGTTGTGAGTAGTCCACCACACTGATAGAACCACCCATACCAAGGCAGACCTCTGCACCAGTCCGGTTCCGGGCTATCTCCCTGGTAAATGCCCTGTGCATTTCACCTGAAAACTGCATATTGACCGGAATCGCCCGCACCACTACGGCACTGTTTCCGGACGCATCAATAGATACAACCTCACCGGCCTCAGTAACATCACAAGTCCCGGCACTGCACACAATGTGCATCTCAATATCAGTGGTTTTGATGACTACCACATTCCCATCTTCAGACATGGTAACACCTTCAGCCAGGTCGAAGTTAACAATATAATCATCCACACTTCGTATGGTTATCACCGCGGACGGGTTGTCATGCACCTGTATAGTCGTCGTGCCGTCGACATCCATAACATGCGTAACCGCACCAATTACCTGGGTAGCGTCAAAGTCAAACCCATCGACTTCGATGGAGTCAAATATCGCATCACCATCAATACCGTAACTGGTGATAGCCCCCGTCTCATTATCCACCTCAAAGGTGATATACTGGCCGTACATCACCGCGCCACTGTGCATAAATCCCATGCCCTGCATGCCTGCACCCTGACGCATTTCACTGCCTTGCATCATCATTTCAGAGGCACTCCAGCCGCCCTCAGTGCGTGGACTCATTCCGTCTTCGGATGGACCACCCATTGCCGAAAGGGCCGGGCCGCTTAAAACAATTAACAGGAATATAATTCCTACTGTTCCAATTACATATCTAAGATTCATATTCATCCTCCCAAATTTAATTTGTTAAGTACTATCTTTAGTTAAATGGTCTGATTGGTATATATTATTTTATCCGATTTTTGTCGATTTATCCGTTAGACTTATAGGTAACAAGTGATATTGAGATAGTCGCAGCCCGGTAGTGTAGCGGTCAATCATTGGGGGCCCTGGATCCCCGGACCTCGGTTCGAATCCGTGCCGGGCTACTATTCAATTTTCGGTGCGCTTCTATGGCAATAACACCAGTGACACAAAAACGGGATATGGTTTCCATTGTCATACCTGCCTATAATGAAGAAAAGCGCATCCTTGACACCCTGAATGAATTAAACGATTATTTTTCTAATATCCCACATGAGATACTGGTGGTCATGGATGGTTGCACAGATAGTACAGCCGATATTGTAGAAGAATTTGCAGGCACACATCCCACAATCAGGTCCGTGCAATATCCTGTTAAACTGGGTAAAGGCGGCGGGATTATCCTGGGCATTAACCACGCGCTTGGAAATGTAATAGCGATTGTGGATGCAGACGGGGCAGTGCCGCCCCATGATGTGGCCAGGATGGTAGATATGGTAGCAGACGGCACTGACTGTGTCATTTCATCCAGGTACCTGCCCGAGTCAGTGATACATACGGCCCAGCCCTGGCACAGGATACTTGCCAGCCGGGGTTTCAATGCCCTAATTAAACTGCTGTTCAGCTTACCTTTCAAGGATACCCAATGTGGCTGCAAGGTGCTTCGGGTAGAGGCTGCCCGTAAAGTGGTTGGCGAGATACAAACTTTTGATTATGCCTTTGACGTGGAACTGCTCTGGCGGCTGGGGAAGCACGGATATAATATTGTAGAGGTGCCTGTGGAATGGCGACACAGGGAAGGCTCGAAACTGGACTTGAAAAAGGTCATCCCCCAGATGTTCTCGGCAGTAATCAAACTGAGATTGAAAAGAGAAGGCTGAGGGTGTGCGAAAGAAGCTTACAGTCAATTATAATTTAACCACAGAGTACACAGAGAGCACAGAGCTTGTATCCGTTTTTCTCCTCTGTGTACTCTGTGCCCTCTGTGGTTTATTACTCTACTGACCAGCTATGGCTTGCCATCTGGCATATTTCTTCTACCAAGGGGTGGTCCCAGGATTTGCGGTACACGAAGGAAAACTCTGCATCCGGATTAAGTTGGATTAGTTTTTTAGTGTTCAAAAGGGCATTGGTCAGGGATTCATGGTCCGGAACCATGGGTACCTCGGCATTCAGGGGATATGTCTCTTTTAATTCTAACGGATATGCCCCGAAGGGTGGTTTGAAGTGCAGCACATTATCGTATTCGGATTCGTGCTTGACCCGCCCGCCCGGTCGTATCAGCACGGTACCGGTAAGTTCCAGCCTCTCCAGCCGGCTACCCCAGCGCATGACTTCGGGCCGGTATGTGGATTCAGGACCGCAGTAGAAGAAAGTGGATTTTGTACTGGGGTCGAACTGCTCAATCCAATCGGCATGGGTCACTGCCCGCTTCAGGCCGTCAAGCATCCTGGGATGGGTGCGGGCCCGCCTCTCCACCAGTTCCCACAAATTACCGTCATGGATAGCCTGTTTTACCAGCCTCATCTCTGCGAAAGTGGCATACAGGTTATGCCTGGCCAGCAATTCGGTCTTATCAGGACTTGCCACAATCCCGGCAGCAGTATGGCTGCTGCAAATTGGGCATGAACAGGGCAAATATTTCAGATCCTGGATATGGTATGTACCCTCAGCAGTCAGGTAGCGGTCGTCTTTGGCATACAGTGCATAGGCAGCGGAATCGAACAGGTCACAGCCCAGCGCCGCAGCCAGTGCGAACACCATCGGGTGCCCGGCACCGAACAGGTGAACCGGAACCGATGACGGCAGCCCCTTCTTTGCACTTACGATGACATCCACCAGTTCAGCATAGCGGTAGGATTCCATCAGCGGCACCACTGCCCCGATAGGATAAATATCGAATCCTGCACTTCCCAGTTCCCTGCCTGCATGTTCCCTTAAATCTGTATGAGTACCGCCCTGCACGGGTGCTGCCAGCAGCATCCCTGAATCCTTATTAAGTTCCAGGGCCTCCATGAGCCTCTCGTTGGTGACTGCCAGTTCCTGAGCAGCCAGGGTATGGTCCGCAGCCGGTGATGTGGGTATGTCTAGCGGTACCCCGATATCGGTACCGATGGCATGCTGGAAACCGATAATCTCTGCATTGTCCACCTCTACCTCTCCGTAGACGCTTAACTGGAACGACCCGCTGTCTGTCATCACAGGACCGTCAAATCCAAGCAGGGCATGTACACCTTCTTCTATGGCAC
>JAUWTY010000047.1 GCA_030614485.1 Methanosarcinales archaeon
GACATAAAACGCCTTATCAGGGCAGCCGCATCCCTGCACGGCAAATCAGGCATGAAGGTCATAACGCTTACAGTGGATGAACTGGACAATTTTGAACCCCTGGTGGATGCAGTGGTTTTCGGGGGTAATGAGATAAAGATAAATGTTACCAAGCCCACTACAGTTGAGATGATGGATGAAGAGTTCAAACTGGAAGAAGGAGACCAGATACTGCCCGAATATGCAGCCATTTATTTAATGTGCAGGGGCGGTGCTGAATATGCAGGGGGCATGAAGTGAAATACGAAGAGCTTACCCGCATACTGGAAGAGGAAAAGAAAACCACACTGTCCAGGATATTACCTGGATTCTATTCAGATGTAAATGAGTACATCAAGGAACTGGAAACAGCTGACCGAAAAATATCTAAAAGACACTCTGAAGAAGCCGTACTTATACAATATGAGATAAAGAACGCCTTGTACACCATTGATAAAATATTCAAGAAACGTACACGCAAGATTATCAAGATTGCCTCAGCCAGGGCCTTTTCAAAAACACCTGAAAATATCATCCACGATATTGAGCTTATGACCCCCCAGGAACAGGAGGTCTACCACCAGATGCGCAATGCTATCATGAAGTATAAGGATGAAAGTATTGACCCGATACTGGGAAATGATAATGGAAAGGTGCCCGATATCGCTCCACAGGCGCAGGATGCAAACGCAACGCCCCCTGCGGATGATAAGGACACACCACAGGCCAGTGAAGAAAATCATCCGACTGTCCCGGATGTAAATCCGGACACGTCCCAACCTGGTGAGATTGAAGTGGCAGCCCCTGCCATACCAGCTGAAGAAGTAATCCCTTCAGAGATAAAGGTGAATACTGGAGTAGAATCGGAAAAGATAGTGGAAAATGAAGTGGCTGAAGTACTTGAAATGGCTGAAGTGGCAGAACCACCTACCGCTGACTATCCCCCTCCTTTTGAGGATGAAAAAATAGACAAACGCAGTGAACCTGAAAATCAGGAATCCGTGGAATCGGGCAAAAATGATATAAATAAAGAATACATTGTTGTGCGATTACTGAAGGACATCCCAGAATTTATGGGTGCTGATGGAAATACATATAATCCCGGTGCCGACGACGTGGCTGTTTTACCGAAAGTGAATGCAAGAGCCCTCATAAAACGTAAAGTCGCTGTCCAGATAGAAAGTCCCTGACAATTTACATATAATACTAACAAAGGATGAACTGCGTATGAAGATGCCAACTAAGTTTAGGACACATTGCCCATTTTGCAAGACCCATACTGTCCATACCGTGGAGAGGGTCAAGAAAGGAAAAGCATCGTCCATGACACGAATCACCAGACAGAAACACAGACAGACAGGAATAGGTAATGCAGGAAAATTCTCAAAAGTGCCTGGCGGGGATAAACCCACCAAGAAAGTAGCACTGAGATATCGATGTAATGTATGCAAGAAAGCCTACCAAAAGAAGTGTTTCAGATCAGGAAAGTTCGAACTTAAGGATTAAGGAGTGAAGATTTAATGCTGCAAGAACCTAAAAGCAGATTTCTCAAGGTCAAGTGTAATGACTGTGAGAACGAACAGGTGATTTTTGGTAGTGCCGGTAGCAAGGTAGTATGTCAGGTATGCGGGCGCACACTGGCAGAATCCACTGGCGGAAAATCCATAATTAAAACGCAAATTGTCGAAGTGCTTGAATAATTATCGGTGAATAATATGGAACGTAAAGGCTGGCCAGAACATGATGAATTAGTTGTCTGTAGTGTGATGGAGGTAAAGGACTTTGGTGCATTTACTCATCTGGACGAATACGGGCAAAAAGAAGGCCTTATCCATATTTCTGAAGTGGCTTCCGGTTGGGTCAAATATATCAGGGACCATGTGAGAGAAGGGCAGAAGATTGTCTGCAAGGTCGTGAATGTAGACCCGAACAGGCAGCACATTGACCTGTCCTTAAAAGATGTTAACGAACACCAGCGCCGGGAAAAAATACAAGAATGGAAGAACGAGCAGAAGGCTGAAAAGTGGATTCAGTACGTGGCTGAGGTCAATAATATCAGTTCCGAAGACCTGGAAAAACTCGTCGACCTGCTCTATGATGCATATGACAGCGTGTGGGATGCTTTTGATGAGGCAATGCGAGACGGACCAGAACCACTCATTGAAGTAGGAGTGGACGAAAAGTATGCCCAAAGCATCAGTCAGATTGGTGTAGAGAATATCAAGATACCCCATGTGGAAATATCCGGGTATGTTGATTTGACATGCCCACTTCCTGATGGAGTGGACGTTATCAATAAATGCTTGACGTCTGCAGCCAAAATCAAAACTGCTGAGGACGTTACAGTGGATGTTAGTTACGTTGGGGCGCCAAGATACAGGATACATGTTATTGCTCCAGACTATAAAAAAGCTGAGAGCGTACTGAAATCGTCAGCCGATGCTGCTATTAAAATTGTAAAGAAATCAAAAGGTACTGGCCTGTTCAACAGGCACAACGAAGCAAAAGCTTAGGTGAGGCATGGGACAGCATATCAACAAATGTGCACAATGCAGTAATTATACTCTAAAAGACAGCTGCCCTCTTTGCGGTGGCTCAGCGATCAATCCCAGACCTGCACGTTTCTCACTTGAGGACAGGTACGGAAAATACAGGCGTCTATTAAAGGCCCAAAAGTAAGAGAATTTGATGTGCATGAAAGAAACTGTTGTTAAAATACTTGGAAAAGTTGAACTTGAAGACCCCATCATGATAGAAGGACTACCAGGTGTGGGCCATGTGGGGAAACTGGTCGCTGAACACTTAGTGGAAGAGTTAGATGTTGAAAAGATAGTTGAGATATATTCACCACATTTTCCACCCCAGGTGCTTGTTAAAGATGATTTTACCGTCCATCTGGTAAAAAACGAGATATATGCATGCAAGTCTGAGGACAAACAGGATATGCTCATCGTGGTGGGTGACCACCAGAGCGCTACCAATGAAGGACATTATGAGATTAGTAGCATAATCCTGGACATTGCAGAAGAATACAGTGTAAAACGCATATATACTCTTGGCGGTTATGTTACAGGGCAGCTTGATGAAAAACGTACAGTGCTGGGTGCGGTGAATAACATTGACCTGGTCGAGGAGATGAAAGGACATGGTGTGGAGTTCAAGCAGAACGAACCTGCCGGGGGTATTGTAGGCGTATCCGGCCTGCTGCTGGGTATAGGTGAACTCAGGAGTATGGATGCGGTATGTCTTATGGGTACCACCTCAGGTTATCTTGTTGACCCAAAGAGCGCTCAGGCAGTCCTGGAAGTGTTTAGCAGCGTGCTTGACCTTCAAATAGATGCCCAGGCCCTTGAAGAGCGAGCAAAGGACATGGAGCGTATCATCGCTAAGATTGTAGAAATGGAACAGATGCAGGTCCAGACTGATATGGGTACAGATGAGGATCTGAGATATATAGGTTAATCGAAAAACAAAAAAAAGTGGGAATGGGTGCCCTTTTCAGCACACCCACATTCGTTTTTTTACCCGGCTATGGTTAGGTATTCGGCCATATATTCAGCCATGTGGTTGAATATATCGTTCTTATTAAGGTTTGTAAGGCAGGAGATCTTCTCTGCCAGATCGATGGTATTGAGGTTATGGGTTCCGTTTAACTCAAGCACCACAAACATTGCCATGGTGATTTTTTGGTCTGGTTTCATTAAATACCTGAAGGAATTACGCAGTTTGTTAACAACGTAATCCTTGCCCTCAACTGACCTGGTCACTTCGTACTTCTTCACCATCTCGAATATTTTTTCTGAATGGTCCATACCTCATCACCTTATATTCTTGCCATTAGATTCTTTTTGGTCTTTTTGCTTCGTATGATTGTTGACGGGCTTGTCTAACTGTTCTTTCATCGAACCATGGCCAGCATCACCTTTTTGGAGCTTCTTCTCAAGTTTGTTGCTGAACTTATCCTGAAGCATCAGGCTGTTGTTCAGTGCATCCGTAAGTCCTTCAACGTCCTTGCCCTGTGCCTTCTTCTGCAGCACCATATATTGCAATGTATTCTGGTGTTTTGACATCTTCTCATTGGCCTTCACCATGTCAGTGCTGGTTATATTATTTGAGTCATTGACGTTGTTACCAATGTTATCCATCATTTTCTTGTAATGACCCAGGGCAACACCTGCAGCCTTGTCATTCCCATTCTTCATCTCGGCCCTGGCCTCAGCGATTCTGTGCCTTGCCCTTGAAACCTGTAATCCCAGACGCTCTGAAGGGTCATAGGTAAAGGTTTCATCTATGTTGCCAAAGGCTATCATTAGTCCATACAGTGCATGTTCAGGACCAACTGCACCTTCAAATGGCGGAATGTCGTCAGTTTCATCATCGACTTCTTCTCCTTCTGAGAATAACTCGTCTGTTAATTCATCTGTGACATTATCATCTGCAACATCATCGGTCTCATTACCGTCTGCAGCATCATCGGTCTCATTACCATATGCAGCATCGTCGGTCTCATTACCATATGCAGCATCGTCGGTCTCATTACCGTCTGCAGTATCATCGGTCTCGTTACCATCTGCTGCAGCATCATCCACATCATCGGTTCCGTTGACAGAATCGTTGGATGGTGTATCAGCAGAAGGTGTATTTTGTGTACTATTATTACCGTCCTCAGCCATTGCACTACCGAACATTAGTACAAGACTAAAACACAGCAACAATGTAATTTTTATATTTCTATTCATTTTTCTTCACCTCTGCATTAACACAATTGTAATCATTTTTGTGCTAGATAAATGATTGACATGTTTTTATATAAGCATTGCCACTGTCTTAAAAGTATTGAATTGTTCGGTTCGGTACTGAATGTTTCTAATCCGTTTAAAATCGTCCATAACGTTGAAATAAGCCCAAACACTCAATATATACGTATTTATATAAATGTATTTTAAATAATACTATCAGTAGGTGTAATACTCGCTGCTGTGGTTCTTGAGTTTCCTGCCCTCCTTAAGTCCCAGCTTCAACAACTTTTCATTCAACGGAAGCATCTCCTCCTTGATGCGGGCACGAAGAGCGAACTCAAGAGATACAGGTTTAACTATACGTGTTAGACCTATGATGGTGCCCAGGGCTGTCACGTTAGCGGCAAGTGATGCACCGGCCTGTGCTGCCAAACTGGTGAATGGCACACTGTAATGCCTGATAGGAGGCGGGTGCATGACCATGGTTGAATCCACCAGCAATATTCCATCCTCCTTCAAATGGGGTACATAACAATTACAGGATTCCTGGTTCAGTGTCAACAATAAATCTAGCTTGTACGGCATGGGATAATCAATAGGGTCATCACTTATCACCAGGCTTGACCTGCTGGCACCGCCCCTTGCCTCGGTCCCATAACTGCTGGTCATGGTAACATACTTACCGTCCATGACAGCAGCATGTGCAAGCAGCACACCGCCCAGTATGAGGCCCTGGCCGCCCGAACCGGAAAGGCAGATATGATACTCCTTCAAGGGACTTCACCACCCGCTTTTTTAACAATATCCCTGTATCGGTCTATGTAATCCTTTTCTTCCTTGTTAACCAACACACCCACAGGGAACTGCTCATCCACTTCATCAGGTGGAATTTTATCAAATACAGGGCTGGATACTGAATTATCTTTGAACCATTGCATCATATCCATGGGTGTTCCCAGTTTGTTACGTCTACCGTACTGAACTGGGCACTGTGACATGGCCTCCACAACGCTAAAACCCTTATGATTGAGGGCCCTCAGCATCATAGCATCCAGCATCTTTGCATGGAATGCGGTGCCCCTGGCTACAAATGTGGCACCGCAGGCCTCTACCAGTTTACATATATCAAATGGTTTTTCGATACTGCCATACTGTGCTGTACTGGCTTTGCGCTCCATTGGGGTGGTGGGAGAATATTGTCCCCCTGTCATGCCATAGATATTGTTGTTGATGATAATGGAAGTGATGCCAATGTTACGTCGGCAGGCATGTATCAGGTGGTTGCCGCCGATGGCTGTGGCATCCCCATCGCCCATGACGGTTATTACTGTCAGTTCGGGATTTGCCAGTTTGATACCAGTGGCAAATGTCAAGGCTCGACCATGTGTTGTATGCAGGGTATTGAAGTCCAGATAAGTGCTTATCCTCCCTGAGCATCCTATCCCACTGACCAAAACTATCTCGTCCTTGGTAAGCTCAGTGTTCTCAATAGCCCTGACAAGTGCGCCCATAACAATACCTATCCCGCATCCCGGGCACCACATATGTGGGAATTTCTTATCCGGACGGAGGTATTTGTAAATAGCCTCAGTTGTACGCATCATGATGACACTTCCTGTATTTTCGAGAAAATCTGGTCCGGGGTTACCAGTTCACCGTCAACCCTGGTGACCCGTACTGCCTTTTTTGGACAGGACTTGAGTACCTCACCATAGACCTGTCCCAAGTTCATCTCGGGTATCACAAATGTTTTCATCCTACCTGTTATGCCTTCAAGATGAAATCTGGGAAAAGGCCACAGAGTTATCGGTCTTAGCATCCCTGCCTTAATACCTTCTTTTCGAGCCATATTTACTGCCTCCCGGGCCGACCGGGCCACACTTCCATAAGCCACAACACAGATGTCTGCATCTTTCAGGAGATACTCTTCGATATCAATGATGTCGTGCAGGTTATTCTTGATCTTGTTGATAATACTTTTCAGACCTTGTTCAACCTCGTCGTGGTCCAGGGTAGGGAAACCAGACCTGTCATGTACCATACCTGTTACATGGTAACGATATCCCTGACCAAAGGGGGCCAGGGGGGTAATATCTCCACCTGGCAGGTTCTCGTATGGATGATACCATTCAGGAGGGACTGTGGGTTTTGCCCTGTCTATCACCTCAAGAGTGGGGGGAATCTCGATGTTCTCCCACATGTGGCCTACTATACCATCCATCAGCACAATGACCGGAGTCCGGTATTTTTCTGCCAGGTTGAAGGCACGGACTGTCAGGGTATAGCATTCCAGTACAGACTTGGGGCACAGCACAATGGCCGGGTGATCCCCGTGGGTGCCCCACCGGCTCTGCATGACGTCACCCTGGCTGGGCCGGGTGGGCATTCCGGTACTGGGCCCCCCCCTCATTACATTGACAACCACGCAGGGAACTTCTGCCATGGATGCAAAACCTATATTTTCCTGCATTAATGAGAATCCCGGGCCGCTGGTGGCTGTCATGGATTTGGTGCCTGCAAGTGAGGCACCGATTATGGCACCCATGCTGGATATTTCATCTTCCATCTGGATGAAGGTCCCGTTCAATTTGGGTAGTTCGGCTGCCAGGAATTCGGCTATCTCTGTACTGGGGGTAATAGGGTATCCTGCAAAGAACCGCATGCCTGCTGCCAGTGCGCCCATGGCACATGCCTCATTACCCTGCAATAATACCTCATTTCGCTTATTCATGCTCTACCTCCTCTTTCACTTCATGTTTCGCCTGTAAAGTTATTGCGTAATCCGGACAATGGACATCACACATTCCACACAGGATACAATCCTCGGGTCTGGCTGCATAAGGATATCCGTCTGGACCTTTTTCAAGTACTTTCTTAGGGCAAATGGCTATGCAGATGCCGCACTGCTTGCACCAGCTTGAGAAAATGTGTATGGGTTCGTCATTTTTTGGGGTCATGCTGATAAACATCCATCTTAGGTTGGATATAAATTTAAAACAACATATCACTGTTATGGGAATTATAAATAATGTACGATGTAGAGGAAACTATGTTAATGCTGAATATTCCAGATTTAAAAAATCGAATGAATGAAGTACCTGACTAATTAGCTCAATATTGCAGTTAAACAAGCAAAATTAAAAATACTATAGTCGGGAGGATGGAAGCCCCTATTCCCGTAGGAGCCCCACTAAATATTAAATCTTTAATAATAGACCTGAAATGTCAGGGAATTTAACTATTAGACTATTATTTGACCCTTAATATGCCATATAATATGCCAGTTTTTTCTTTTCTAAAAAGTTCAATTTTCCATAGATGGCATCATACAATGCCAAGATCTGGTTCGAATCAATAGGATCCTCAAGCTCCCGGGCCGCTTGCCTGAATATCTTCCATACATCCTGCGG